>JALYKU010000034.1 GCA_030774595.1 Chloroflexota bacterium
GCGCGAGGCGCCTCCGGCTCCGGCGCCGTGAGCTCGGCCAGGACGAGAGGGACCGCCGGCGGAGCCTCGGGCGATGCAGGTTCCGGGAATGCGGGCCTCCCCGCTCGTGCCGGCACGGACCGCTCGCTCGCGAGGTGCCACTCGTCAGCCGCCGCGACAGCCACGCGCGGGCGAACGGTCGGCGCGTCGGCCTCCGCACGCTCGGCGATGAGCGGAACGAACAGGATGGCGCAGAAGACGACCGTGCCACAGCGCGCGAGCAGGGCCGAAACGTCGGCCCGGAAGGAGAAGGCGGATACCACTGGGGATGCGCCGCCCGCAAGCCGGGGTCCCCGGCATGTCCTCCTGCTCTACACGCCACCAGGCGAGGAACACCCGATGCTGGACGACCGGGCGCTCGCTCGCGACACCCTTCCGCGATGCGCGACGCGCGGTCAGCGCTCGTGCGCCTGCCGCGGCGGAGGGCCCGGGGGTCTGCGGCTCCTGACCGAGCGCGGGCGGGATCTAGGAGGACGGGAGCGCGATGACCACGAAGCGGGGATCTCCGGCGTTCGGGCCGGTCGAGGTCTGCAGGGTCAGCCGCTCGGACGAGGTCGGCTGCGCGGGCGACACGTCGGTCGGCGGTACCGCCCGGTGGACCTCGCGCACCGCGTAGCGAAGGACGTTGCCGGCGGGCGTCGAGATCAGGACGAGGTCGCCCTCGCGGGCGTTCCAGAGCGAGAGGAACATCCCCACGCGGGCGTGGGCATAGAGGTAGGTGTTGCCGCTCTCCCCGAAGATCGCCGTCCCGGGGAGGTGGAAGGCGAAGTTCTCCGGCGTCTTCTGCTGTTCGATGTCGCGCGTGATGTCGCCCTCCTGGATCGGCAGATCGATCCCGAGGCGCGGTATCTGGATCCTGTAGCCGTCGGGGATCCGGCGAGGCACCGTCGGAGGCGGCGGGGGAGGTACGACCTGGCCGGGCTCCGCCGTCGGTGCCGCCGTCGAGGATGCCGCGGCGGCCGGCTGGCTCGCGCCGACCGGCACCGCCGGAGCCGCCGGCGAAGGGATCGAGCCGAACAGCACGACGATGCCGAGGACCGTCAACGCCAGGCCGGCGAACGTCAGAGAACGCGACACCACGCTGGCTATTGTGGACGCGCAGATGGCAATCGAGCGGGCAGGCCACGCCGCGCGCAGGGACCGAGCGGCGGCCTCCTGCCGCGAACAGGGCCTCGCCGTGCTGCTCGTCTCGCCCGGGTCCGACCTGGCGTACCTCTCCGGCTACCGCATCTTCGCCAGCGAGCGGCTCACCTGCCTCGTCCTCAGGGCGGACGGTTGGGCGGTCCTGGTCCTCCCGGCATTGGAGTCGGCGCGGGCCACGGCGGCGGCGCCGGACCTCGAACAGCACGCCTGGACGGAGACGGAGGATCCGTTCGGGCTCGTGCGCGACCTGGCACTCCACCACGCCGACCGCCGCCTCGCCGTCGTGCGCTGAAGGGACACGCCACTCATGCGCTTCGCGATCGCGGTCATCGCTTCGGCGGCACTACAGCTCGGTGTCTTCATGCGCATCAGCGACTGGATCGGCGCGACGGCGCTGGTCGCCCTGGTGTGGGTCCTCTTCGCGAGCCTCGGTGCCGGATTCTTCGCGGGGCGCCGGGCCTGGCTCGCCGGGCTCCTGGGCGTGCTGGTCGCGGCGATCGGCTCGGGGGTCGCGTCCTACGCGCGATACGGCCCCGACCTCGGAGTCGGCTGGCTCCTCGAATACGAGACCAGGCTCATCCTCCTGTCGCTGCCCTACGCCGCGGCGGGCGCGATCGCCGCGGTCGGCGGGGGATGGCTCCGGCGTCGCGCGCTCGGCGTGCGGGCCTGAAGGCGGCTACCTGGCGAGCAGCGGCGTGGCTGCCTGCAGAGCCCACGTGTACAGCGAGTTAGGCAGCACCCCGAGAGCGATCGTGGCCACCGCGGTCGCACCCAGGCTGAGCGACAGCAGCCGCGGACTGACCAGCGGGGTCATCCGCGCGTCGGTCTCGTACATGTACATGTGCACGACGACGCGCAGGTAGTAGAAGGCCGCGAGGACCGCGTTCAGCGCGATGACGACCGCGAGCCAGACCATCCCCGAGTCCAGGACGGGCTGGATCACGAACACCTTCGCGACGAAGCCGATCGTCGGCGGTATCCCCGTGAGCGAGATGAGGAACACCGCGAATGCGAGAGCCGCGGCGGGCGCGCGCCTGGCGAAGCCGTTCAGCTCGTCGAGGGTCGCGCCGCGCGTGCCCTCGCTGTCGATGAACAGGAGGCACGCGAAGGCGCCGAGATTCATGATCCCGTAGGCGAAGACGTAGAACAGGACGGCCGCGCCGGCGGCACCTCCAGCGCGGTGCGCGGCGACCGCCGCAAGGATGTACCCGGTGTGCGCGATGCTGGAGTACGCGAGCATCCGCTTCGTGTTCGACTGGGCGAGCGCGACGACGTTCCCAGCCGTCATGGTGATGGCGGCGAGGACGGCGAACACGTTGCCCCAGTCGGCCCCGAGCGGGTCGAGGCCACCGACCATCACGCGAAGGATCGCCGCGAACGCCGCGGCCTTGGGCCCGACCGACATGAACGCGGTCGCCGGCGTCGGCGCTCCGTCGTACGCGTCCGGCGTCCACTGGTGGAACGGCACCACGGCGGCCTTGAATCCGAGGCCCACGGTGACCAGCGCGAGCGCGACGATGCTCGCGGGGTTCCCAAGTCCGGCGCGCGCGATCGCCGCCGCGATCCCCGCGAGCTCGGTCGTGCCCGCGATACCGTAGAGCCAGGCGAAGCCGTAGAGCAGGAGCGCGGAGCTGAAGGCCCCGAGCAGGAAGTACTTGAGCGCGGCCTCGTTCGAGTAGCGGTCGTGGCGCTGCAGGCCCGCGAGGATGTAGATGGGGATCGTCATGAGCTCGAGGCCGACGAACAGCGTGATCAGGTCCGTCGCGAGAACGATGGTCATGGCGCCGACGGTGGAGAAGCAGATCGTCGCGTAGTACTCACCGGCCGGGACGCGGCGGCGCGCCAGGTAGCCCGGCGCGACAAGCGCGGCGAGGATCGCGAGCACGAGGAAGAGCACCCGGAAGAACGCCGTGAACGTGTCGACCACCACGAACCCGGAGAAGTAGCGACCGGCGGCGGGGGTGAACGGCCCGGTGAAGATGGCCGCCACCAGGCCGAACACGACCAGCAGCGAGAGCCAGTCCCGCGAGCGGCCACGCGGCTGGAGCGCGTCGGCGATGATGACGACGCAGGCGGTGATGGTGACGGTCAGCTCCGGCAGGATCGCGACGAGGTCGTTCACCGCGCGAGGACCGTGGCCGTGAATGAGGGATCCGTCGCCAGAGCGACGATGCGATCGACGGACGGCTGGATCATCGCGATGAAGGGTTGCGGCGCGACGCCGAGGACGACGGTCAGCAGCAGGAGCGGCAGCGCGCAGGCGACCTCGAGCCGGGAGAGATCGGGGAGCGCCCGGTACGCCTCACGCAGCGTGCCGTACATGACCCGCTGGAACATCCACAGCAGGTACACGGCGGCGAGGATCACGCCGATCGCGGCGACGGGTCCCCAGAAGAGCCCGCCGGGTCCCGTCGGCGGGTTGAACTTGAACGCCCCGAGCAGCACCAGGAATTCGCCGACGAATCCGTTCAGGCCGGGGAGACCCATCGACGCGAGCGTGAAGACCCCGAAGAAGGTCGTGTACACCGGCCAGCGGTTCGCGAGTCCCCCGAGGTCGGCGATGAGCCGACGATGCGTCTTCTCGTATTGGATGCCGACGAAGAGGAACAGCGCCCCGGTCACGATGCCGTGGTTCAGCATCTGCAGCACCGCGCCCGCGCCGCCCTGCGCGTTGAGCACGAAGATCCCGAGCGTCACGAAGCCCATGTGGGCGACCGAGGAGTACGCGACGAGCTTCTTCAGGTCCTTCTGCACGGTCGAGACGATCGCCCCGTACAGGATGGCCACCACCGAGAGAAGGATGAGCAGCGGGAGCCACGCCTGCGTCCCGAACGGAAAGAGCGGCAGGGCGAAGCGCAGGAAGCCGTACCCGCCTGCCTTGAGGAGAACGCCGGCGAGCACGATCGATCCGGCCGTCGGCGCCTCGACATGGGCGTCGGGAAGCCAGGTGTGGAAGGGGACCATGGGCATCTTGATCGCGAACGCGAGCGCGAACGCGAGGAACACCCAGAACTGGAAGTCCGCGGAGAAGCGCGCGCGCCCCGCGATGAGCTCGGGCAGGGACAGCGTGCGCGACCCAGGGTCGCCGCTGGCGAGGTAGACGGCGATGATGCCCACGAGCATCAGCAGCGAGCCGGCGAGGGTGAACAGGACGAACTTCAAGGTCGCGTAGACGCGGCGAGGGCCGCCCCAGACCCCGATGATCAGGTACATCGGAACGAGCATCAGCTCGAAGAAGACGTAGAACAGGAAGAGATCGAGCGCCAGGAAGACCCCCACCATGCCGACCTCCAGCACGAGGAAGGCGGCCATGAATTCGGTCACGCGCTCCTTGATCGCGCCGCCCGACGAATACAGCACGCTGATGAACGTCAGCAGCGTGGTCATGGGGACCAGCAGCACGGAGATCCCGTCGACGCCCAGCTCGTAGCGCACCCCGAGGCTCGGGAGCCAGCTGAGCGATTCGTAAAGCTGGAAGCCCGCCTCACCCGTGCGGAAGGCGGAGAGCATGACGAGCGACGCGACGAGCTCCACGAACGTGGTGACGATGGCGACCTGCTTGACGGCGCGCGGGTCGCGCCCGAAGGCGACCAGCGGGAGGAGCCCCACCAGCGGGATGACGATGAGCAGGGTCAGGATGTGCTCCACGATCACCTGCCGAAGACGCCGGCAGCGTAGCCGCCATACGCGATCATCACCGCGAGCAGGCCGGCGACGATCGAGAGCGCGTAGTTGCCGACCAGGCCGGTCTGCGCGCGTCGGAGTCCCAATCCGAGGATCCCGAACAGGCCCCCGAGGCGGTTCACGATCCCGTCGATGATGTGGATGTCGAAGGCCCACGACGCTCCGGCGAAGGCGTTGGCGACACCGACGAAGCGGCGGTCGTAGAGCGCGTCCACGTAGTACTTGTTCGCGAGCACGCGGTAGTAGGGACCGACGGCTCGGGCGATCGCGGCGGGGTCGGGACGGTGGCGCGCGTACATCGACAGGCCGATCAGGATGCCGATGACCGATGCGGCGACGGATATGACCGCGAGCGCGATGATCGACGAGACCGCGGGCGCTTGCTCGGCGGCGTGACCCGCCGCCTCGGTGACGGGGGCCAGGAACCGGTGGATGAAGCCGTTCTCGGGCGGCACGCCGACGAATCCCGCGAGGACGCTGCCCACCGCGAGCGCCAGCAGCGGGACGGTCATGACGCGCGGCGACTCGTGCGCCTGATCGAAGAGGTGGCGGTCCCGCGGCTCGCCGTGGAAGGTGAGCCAGATGGCGCGCGTGACGTAGAAGGCGGTGAGCACGCCGGTCACCACGCCGACGAGCCAGAGCACCGGATAGCCATTTGTGAACGCCGAAGCGACGATCTCGTCCTTCGACCAAAAGCCGGCCAGGGGCGGGATCGCGGCGAGCGCGCCGCCCGCGACGACCATCGTCCAGTAGGTGATCGGCATCTTCGTCCGCAGGCCGCCCATGCGCCGCATGTCTTGGACGTCGTCGACCCCGTGGATGACCGAGCCGGATCCCAGGAAGAGCAGCGCCTTGAAGAAAGCGTGCGTGAACAGGTGGAACATCGCCGCGATCGGAGCGCCGACCCCGAGCGCGAGGAACATGTATCCGAGCTGGCTCACCGTCGAGTACGCCATGACGCGCTTGATGTCGAACTGCACCAGCGCGATCGTCGCCGCGAAGATGGCCGTCAGCGCTCCGACCGCTCCCACCACCGGCAGCGCCGGACCAGCCGCGGCGAAGAGGGGGGTGGAGCGGGCGACGAGGTACACGCCGGCGGTCACCATGGTCGCCGCGTGGATGAGGGCCGACACCGGCGACGGTCCCTCCATCGCGTCGGGCAGCCACGAATACAGCGGCAGCTGCGCGGACTTCCCCGTCGCGCCGAGGAAGAATGCGAGGCAGATGAACGTCAGCACGCCCTGCTGCGCGATGCCGACCTTCTCGAAGACCTCGGCGAAGTTCAGCGTGCCGAACACCAGGAAGGTGGTGATCGTGCCGATCATGAATCCCCAGTCGCCGATGCGGTTCATCACGAAGGCCTTTTTCGCCGCCCCCTGGGGCTCGGGACGCTCGAACCAGAATCCGATGAGAAGATAGCTGCACAGGCCCACGCCTTCCCAGCCGACGAACATCAGCAGGTAGTTGTCGGCGAGGACCAGGATGAGCATGGCGAACACGAAGAGCGGGAGCCAGGTGAAGAAGCGGTGGATGCCGTGGTCGTGGGCCATGTATCCGATCGAATAGACGTGCACCAGAAGTGAGATGACGGTGACGACGACGAGCATCGTCGCCGAGAGCGGATCGACGAGCGCCGCCACGTCCACGCGGAAGTCGCCGATGCCGATCCACTCGTAGAGAGAAACGACCGTCTGGCCATGGCCACCCGCCACCTGCGCGAAGACACCGAGGGCGAGCACCGCCGACGCCCCCACGGCCACCGAGGCGATCGGACCGGTCATGCGGCCGAGCCACCGGCGCCCGAAGATGCCGTTGACCAGGAAGGCCGCGAGAGGGAACGCCGGGATGGCCCAGACCAGATCCACGAAGCTCATCGGGTGGCCGTCATCCCCTCAGTGCCCGGGCCTCGTCGACATCGACGCTCGGACGGTTCCGATAGGCCGCGAGCACGATGGCCAGACCAACGGCGACCTCGGCCGCCGCGATCACGAAGACGAACGTGACGAACACGCTGCCCCGCTCGTCAGTCGCCGGCAGGCGGCGGGAGAAGGCGACCAGCGCGAGGTTCGCGGCGTTGAGCATGAGCTCGACGCACATGAGGATCACCACCGCGTTGCGGCGCACCAGCACCCCCGCGCAGCCGATGAAGAACAGCATCGCCGAGACGGCGACGAATGCTCCGAGCGGGACGTGGGTCACGACCCCTCCTCCCCGAACTCGTCGACGTCCGAAGGATCCTCCCGCTTCACTAGGGCGATCGCGCCGATCATCGCGGCGAGGAGCAGGACGGAGGCGACCTCGAAGGGGAACGCGAACGGCCCGAAGAGGCTCGTCGCCAGCGGCACGAGGTCACCGCCGCGACTGCCCGGTGGGCCTCCATCGTGGAACGACAGCGCGATCACGACGACCGGCACCGCGATGACGGCGACGAAGATCGCCGCGAGGGGAGTCTGCCGTTGGAAGAACAGGGGATAGCTGCGTGGTGACTGCGGCGTGAACATGACGCCGTAGAGGATCAGGACGGTGATCGCCCCGACGTAGATGAGCACCTGGAAGGCGGCGATGGTCTCGGCACCCAGCAGCACGAACATGCCCGCCATGGACAGGAAGGTGAACGCCATCAGCAGCGCGCCGGACGTGATCCGCCGGAGGAGCACGACCGCCGCGCCGGCGCCGACGATCGCGATGGAGAGCACCGCGAACACGATCGGCTCGATGACGTCGAACATGGTCGCTAGCGGCCCGCCACTAGGTGGGCAGGCCGCGCAGCCCGCGCGCGTCCACGCGCCCGCGCAGCGCCCGGAGCCTTCGGCGCTGAAGGACGGGGAGCCCGAGGATCAGTCCGACCAGCAGACCCCAGTTCACGATCGCGATCGGCAGGAGGTTGTCGGGGAACGCGAGGACGAGGATGGCGGTGCTCATGATGTTCACCAGCGCCAGCGGGATGAGCACCTTCCAGCAGAAGCTCATCAGCTGGTCGATGCGCAGCCGCGGCAGCGTCGCTCGGATCCACATGAAGACGAGCACGAAGAAGTACGTCTTCAGCGTGAACCAGATGATCCCGAGCATCGGGAATGCGTCCACGCCGGGTCCGTGCCAGCCGCCGAACCAGAGCGTCGTCATGATCGCGCACACCACCGTGACCTCGCCGTACTCGGACAGGAAGAAGACCGACCAGCGCATCCCGGAGTACTCGGTCAAGAAGCCCGCGACCAGCTCGGACTCGGCTTCTGGCAGGTCAAAAGGCGCGCGGTTCGTCTCGGCGAGGGCGGCGATGAAATAGGTCACGAAGGCGAAGGGCAGGATCAGGAAGTTCACCAAAAGACCGGGCTGCGAGTTCGTAAGGTCGACCATCGAGAGCGACCCGACGACGAGCACGACTGTCACCAGCGCCAGGATCTGCGGGACCTCGTACGAGATGAGCTGCGCGGCGGAGCGGAGCCCCCCCATCAGCGAGTACTTGTTGTTCGACGCCCAACCGGCGATGACGATGCCGAGAACGGTCATGGAGCCGAGCGTCGTGAGGTATAAAAGCCCGATATTCAGGTTGGCGGCGACGAAGTCGGGCGCGAACGGAAGGACGACGTACGACGCGAGCATCGGGCTGAACACGATGGCCGGGGCGGCGATGAAGAACGAGGCGTCCGTCAGACGCGCGCGAACGTCCTCCTTGGCCATGAGCTTGATCGCGTCCGCGAAGGTCTGCAGGAGCCCGAACGGCCCCGTGTGCATCGGGCCGAGGCGATCCTGGATGACCGCCTGGATCTTCCGCTCGAGGTAGATCTGCGCGAGGGCGCCATTGAGCACGAGGAATATCGCGAGCGCCACCGCGATCACGAGGCGGAGCACGGCCCAGATCGTCGGGTCGATGCCGAAGGGGCCTATCGGCACGCCGCCCTCGCAGCCGGTGAGGCGTGACGCACCCGCTCAGCCTCCACGCGCGTCGCTCCGCGGCGGCTTGAAGGACCGCCGGAGGGGATGACCCGGGAAGGACTCCTCGAGGAAGATCCGCCGCATGTCCGGATGTCCGTCGAAAACGACGCCGAACATGTCGTACGTCTCCCGCTCGCACCAGTTCGCTCCCTCCCACACCTCGGCCAGCGAGGGAACCTGCGGATCGAGCTCGGTGCACGGCGTCCGCAGCACCACGAACACTTTCGTCCTCGAGCCGCGGACGAATGTCAGGGACCGCATCTCGCTGCCGAGGTCCACTCCGGCGTTCACGGAGTAGAAGTCGCAGCGCGTGAGCTCGTCGTCGCGCACCAGCCGCGCGACGTCCACCAGATGCTCGCGCGGCACGTCGAGCAGGATCTGGTCGTGCAGGACGGAGACGCGGGCGCGGCCGCCGACCCGCCCTGTCAGCTCGCGGGCGATCGTCACGATGTCGATCGTCGGGCTTGGACTGCTCAGTACCAGCGCAGCGCCTCCTTCTTCCACGCGTAGAGCAGGCCCACCACGAGGATCGCGATGAACACCGCCATCTCGATCAGCCCGTACCAGCCGAGCGTTCGGAAGAGCACCGCCCACGGGAAAAGGAAAATGACCTCGACGTCGAAGACCACGAACAGCAAAGCGAAGACGTAGAAGTGGGTCGGATACCGTCCCCAGGCCTGGCCGACGGGCTCCTCACCCGACTCGTACGTCCGAAGCTTCTCGCTCGTGGGCTTGCGGGGCGCGAGGAATCGAGACAGGACGAGCAGCGCCGTGACGAACAGCGACCCGACCACGAAAAAGGCGAACACATACACGTAGGACAGGTTGTAGTCGGGCACGCGCACAGCGTAGGGAGCGCACATGGCATCGGCAAACCGCGCGGGACGCCACGCGCGACAGAGGGCGCTGGGTTGGCCGCTCCGGTTGACACGGCTCGCGACGCCATCGTAGGGTCCCCGAGTCCTCGGCGTCCTATTGCGCAAACCGTACCGGGAATCGGGTGGGGAGCGGGCTTGTGCCGGCCGGGGGACTCGAAATTGCAGGTCGCGCGTCTGGCTGCGCGCTGGAAGACCGACCGCGCTGGATACAAGGGGAGGGCGAGAAAAGGTTTTGGCGATCGCCTCAAGCCGGACCCGGGCGGCCCTCTCGGGATCGTCCAGGGTCGAACGGTCGCCCGACGCACGCGACCCGGCGATCCCTCAGCGGCGATCCCAACTCTCTCGCATCGGCGCGATCGCCCGACGCCACGCGTTGCGATCGCTCGCGAACGGCGCCGTCGCGGCGATCGTCGTCTCGCTGCCATTCGTGGCATCCGCCGCGCCGGCCTCGCCGGTCACCCGAGGGAGCGCGGGCGTCCTCTCGTCCGCGACCGACGTGGTCCGCGCGCAGACGCAGAGCCGCGGTGGCGTGATCAACGCGGTGCGGACCGCCTCGACGGTGGTGAGCGAAGGCGTGGCTCCGATCAGCGAGTACACGCTGTCTTCGAGCGACACCCTCGCCTCGCTGTCGAACTATTACGGCGTTTCGGTGGAGGCCATCGCCTTCGCGAACGGGATCACCGACGCGGCCAACCTCCCGCGTGACCGCGGCATCCGGATCCCGCCCGCGGAGGGCGCGCTGTACGCGGTCGCAAAGGGAGACACCGTCGCGGCGCTCGCCGAGCGCTTCCACGTGCCGGCTGGCGTGATCATGGAATACAACCGCCTGTACTTCGAGCCGGAGCACTTCGCCCCCGGCCAGCTGATCTTCATCCGCGGCGCGACGCTGCCCGGCCTGGTATGGCAGACCATCGATCCCGCGCCGGAGGCATCGCCGTCGGTCATCGCGCGAAGCGCCACCTCCACGGCGCCCCTGGGTTCGGCGACTCCTCCCGCAACGGCGCCCCTGAGCCGACGAGGCGCCATCGGCTGGCCGGTCGACGGTATCGTGACGCAGGCCTTCTGGTATGGCCACACCGGCACCGACGTGGCCGCGCCGTACGGAACGGGGATCGCGTCCTCGATCGATGGCGTCGTCAGCGCGGCGGGCTGGGTCGCCGTCGGCGGGCTGCGCGTCTGCGTGCGCTCGGGCACCCTCGAGGTGTGTGATTACCACACCAGCGCGGTGTACGTGAGTCCCGGCCAGTACGTGGCTCGTGGCCAGATCATCGCGGCGATCGGGCTGACGGGCGTGACGACCGGACCGCACGTACATTGGGAGTGCAAGCTCGGCAGCACGTTGGTGAGCTGCCCGAGCGTCACCAGCTACTAGCGGTCGGCCGCCCCCGACAGCGCGCGGCACTTCCTGCCTCTGGCTCTTCGTATGCTCACCGCGATGTACGCAGCCGTGCATTCCGATCGCTCGGGGCGCGTCTTCGTCTCGGCCGACTACGCCGCGGCCGTCTTCGATGGCGCGTCCGTGATCCCGATGGCCGCCGCTCTCGCGCTTCCCGCGGGTGCCGAGCTCGTCCCCTTGCCCGAGCGCGAGGCGATCGCTTTCGACCGGCGCGGCCGGGGGCGGGGCCTCGGGACCACGCGGTGGGCGATCGGCGCGGTGCTTCCCCAGGGCGCGCTGCGCGTCGCGCTTCCCGCTTATTCGCAGGCGACGTCCGCGGGTGCGCTGGCGCCACGGCCCTACGCGGCGGTCGGGGCCGACGAGTCCGGCTCGCTCGTCGTCGCGGCCATCCGGGTCGACCGGCACACCCCTCCGGCGCCGATCGATGAGGGGCATTTGGCGACGCGCGTCAACGACGCTCTGCGCGCGCATCCATCGAACCTCGCGCTGCGCCATCTCGCGCGCTGCGCCCGGCAGCAAGGCTGCGCCAAGGCGCGCGAGTCGTTCAGCGGTGGCGAGCGCATCCTCCCCGTGAGCAGCGAGCGCAATGACGCGCCACCTGAGGGCGTCGCGCTCGGTCCGGAGCGATGCCGCGGCGATGGTCCGGTCTTCCGGGCGAGCGCACGAGATCTCGCGGAGCTCGCGCTCGCGCATCTGCGCGACGGCACCGGGGAAGTGACCTTCGGTGGCGCGTGCGACGGAGAGCCACTTCTCGCTGTCCGCCTCCTGAGTGAGGCCGTCGCGCGCGTCCGGGATGAGTGGCCCGCCGCCCGCCTGGTGCTGCGCTCCAACGCCTCGGTCGGCCCGGCGCTGGCGCGTGCCTGCTCCGCCGGCGTCGGCGCTCTGAGGATGCGCCTGGTCTCCGCGCGCCCCGAGACGTACGAGTGGTTCCACGGCCCGATCGGCTATCGCTGGACCGACGTCCTCGCGTCACTGCGCATCGCCGGAGAGGCAGGCGCCGACATCACCATCGAGGCGCTCGTCCTGCCTGGACTCTTCGACCGCGCGGCCGAGACCGACGCGCTCATCGCGCTCCTCGGATCACTGCCGGCCGGCACCGTGCTGCGGCTCGCGGATCTGTCCGCCGATCCGGAACGTGCCGCCGGTCCGAGGCGCGGACCAGAGCGCCCAGAGGGTGTCGCCGCGGCGGTGGCGCGGATCGCGGGGCAGCTTCCGACGCTGCGCATCGCGAGCGCCATCTCGTAAAGCGATGTTCCTCGACCGGGCTCGGCTCGACGTGCACGCCGGCGACGGAGGCCGGGGGGTCATCTCTTTCCGGCGGGAAGCGCACGTGCCGCGCGGCGGGCCGGACGGCGGCGACGGCGGTCGGGGCGGCGACGTCGTGCTGCGCGTCGATCGCGAGCAGACGACCCTCGGGGCGTTCCAGTTCCGGCGCACGCACGCGGCCGAAGATGGCCAGGCCGGAGCGGGCAGGAAGCGCAGCGGAAAGGCCGGCGCCGACCTGGTACTTCGGATTCCGCCCGGCACGGTCGTCCGCGACCGGGAAAGCGGCGAGACGATCGCCGATCTCTTGTCCCCCGGAGAGGAGGTGGTGGTCGCCCGCGGAGGCGCGAGAGGACGCGGCAACGTGCGCTTCGTGTCCAGCGTTCGGCGCGTGCCGCGGATCGCGGAGGACGGACAGCCAGGGGAGCGGCGCGAGCTGGAGCTGGAGCTGAAGCTCGTCGCCGACGTGGGGCTCACCGGACTCCCAAATGCGGGGAAGTCGACACTTCTCGCGGCTCTGACGCGCGCGCGGCCGAAGGTCGCGGACTACCCGTTCACCACCCTGACGCCGAATCTTGGCGTCGCGCGGCTGGATGACCGTGAGCTCGTCATCGCGGACATCCCGGGGCTCATAGAGGGCGCTCACCGCGGCGCGGGGCTCGGCGAGGATTTCCTCCGGCATCTCGAGCGCACGCGCCTCATCGTCCACGTCGTCGATGCATCGAGGCCGGACCCACTCGCCGACATCGCAGTGGTCGACGCCGAGCTTGCCGCGTACGGCGCCGGCCTCGTCGGCCGCACGCGGCTCTTCGCGCTGAACAAGTGCGACCTTCCGGAGGCCCGCGACCGCGCGCCGGCCCTTGAGGCCGCGCTCGGGGCACCCGGCCGGGAGGCGGTCGCGATCTCGGCCGCGGACGGCACCGGCATCCCGGAGCTGGCGCGGCGCATCTTCGCGCTTTGTCCGCCGCGCGAGATGGCGCAGCCCGCCGCCGCCGGGGAGCGGCGCATCGCCTTCGCGCGCGGCAGCCGTGACTGGAGTGTCACGCGAGAGGGCGACGGATACCGCGTGCGCGGCGACCGCATCGAGCGCCTGGCGGCGGGACTCGATTGGGGGAGCCCGGACGCGTCTGCGTATTTCCAGCGACTGCTCGCGCGAAGCGGCGTGGAGCGCGCACTTCGGGACAAGGGGGCACACGAGGGAGACACGGTGCGCGTCGGCGAGCTCGAGCTGGAATGGCGCGAGGGGGGTGAGCGGTGAGACAACGCGTGGGCGTGTTCGGCGGCACGTTCGACCCGGTGCACGTCGGACACCTCGCGATCGCGCGCGCGGCCCTAGACGACCACGCTCTCGACGTGGTGACCTTCGTCCCTGCGCGGCGTTCGCCGCTGAAGGAGGCCGCACCCGTGGCGGGCGAGGCCGATCGCCTCGAGATGCTGCGGTGCGCGACAGCGGATGAGCCGCGGTTCGGCGTCTCCCCCGTCGAGATCGAGCGGCCGGGACCCTCGTTCACGCTCGCGACGCTCGAGTCGCTCCGCGGGCAGGGCGAGCTTTTCCTGATCCTCGGTAGCGACGCCCTCCGCGACTTCGCGCGCTGGCAAGAGCCGGACCGGATCCTCGCACTGGCGACGCTCCTCATCGCCGACCGGCCGGGCGTTCCGGTCCCTGCTTCATCAGTGCCGTTCGTGCGCTTCGACGCACCCAGTCTGGACATCAGCTCCCACGAGCTGCGCTTGCGGGCCGCTCGCGGGCGATCGCTGCGGTACCTTGTTCCGGACCCCGCTTGGATCTACATCGAGGAGCGCGGCCTGTACCGCGCGACGGAGCAAGCGCCGCGGACGACCTGAGCGCGCGCGCGCTCGCGGATGTCGTCGTCGAGGCGGCGACCGACAAGAAGGCCGAGGACATCGTGGTGATGAACGTGTCCGAGGTCACGACCATCGCGGACCTCTTCGTGATCTGCAGCGGCCGGAGCGAGCGGCAGGTGCAGGGCATCGCCGACGGCGTCGTGGAGAAGGCGAAGGCCAGCGGGCGCGCCCCGTTCGGGCTCGAGGGTTATCGGGCCGGCAGGTGGGTGCTCATCGACCTTGGCGACGTGATCGTGCATGTGTTCGTTCCCGACGAGCGCCAGCTCTATCGGCTGGAGCGGCTCTGGGGCGATGCGCCGGTGGTCCTGCGCATCGAGTAGACCTAAGAGTAGAGCGCATCCCAGATGGCCAACGCGGCATCGCGCCCCAGCCGAACGCTGTAGTTCGTCCCACGGTCCTCCGGGTAGATCTGCGTCGTGTTGGCCACGAACAGCCCGCGATGCGGCGTTCGCATCGGAAGCAACCGGTGCCGGTTCCCCACGCGCGGCACCGGCTGGGCCGCCTCTTCGTTAAAGGACCAGGACCGCATGATCTCCCGGTACGCGAACCGCGCGGAGACCCTGGTCAGCCCCGGAAGGCAATGCCCGAGGAGCTCCGCGGTCGTCATGTGGAGGAGCGGCGAGCTATGGGGCACGTAGTTCGAGACGTAGAGGTAGTGCGCGGGATAGCGCGCAGCGGGCACGAGGTTGGTGTGCTCGATCAGGCCGAGGAAAGGCATGTCGGGGTCCGCGATGTTGATCCAATACCTCTTGCTGAAGGGCCGCCGAAGCTCGAGGAGCAGCACGACCGCGGCGCGGTACCTCCAGTCGGCGAGGGCCCGGTCGTAGGATGGCGACCACTCGAACAGACGCCGCGTGATGTCCGTGGGTGTGGTGAAGAGGACGACATCCGCCGATGCCGCGGCCTCGACGGGCGCTCCCGCAAGGTCGACTGGGCGGCGATACGCGCCGGGTTCCGCGAACCGGAGCCGGTGCTGGCCGTCAGCGACCTGGCCGTCGGCGACCTGGACGCGTATTACCGTGCGATCCAGGTGGACCTGTCCGCCCAAACGGCGCACCTCGTCCGCGAGCGCCACGGAGATGCGCTGGAATGAGTAGCGGGGATAGCCGAGCACCTCGTGGCGCGCGCCGGAGCCTTCCAGCCTCCGGCGCAGGCGAAGCTTCGACCAGAGCCATGCGAGCGGCACCGTCTCGGCCTCGTCGCCGAACTTGCCGAGCAACAGGGGCGACCAGACGCGCTCGACGGCGAGGTCGCCGCAGTGCCTGCGCAGCCACTCCAGCGCCGAGATGTCGTCCATGCGCTGCCAGTCGGTCCGGCGCCGGAGGCGCAGGACGGCGATCCCAAGGCGGGCCCTGTCCCCAGCCGGCAGGACGCGGTACCGCGCGAGGTCGAGCGGGGTCGTGAACGGCCACACGCGGCCGCCGGCGAACATGCCGACCGACGAGCGATGCCACTCGAGCTCGCCGGGCAGGAGCTGCGCATGGAGTGCGGCCATCTCGGTGTCGCTTTCGAACAGGTGGTGGTAGTAGCGCTCGAGCCGCACGCCGCCCCCGACATCGAAGGTGCTCACCTGGCCCCCCACATCGGGCCACCTCTCGAAGACGTCCACGCGCGCCCCGCGACTCGCGAGCTCTCGCGCCGCGACGAGCCCGGTGATCCCCGCGCCGATCACGGCGATCCGCGGCCTGCCGATCACGAGCGGCACGCGAAGATGGTGGCGCCGGCGCGCTCGTAGAGCGGCGGCTTGCGGATCACGGGCGACGAGCGAAGATGCTGGCGCCGGCGCCGTCGTAGACGAGGTCGTAGCGCGGATCCGCGGCCAGGCCCGCCCGCAGCGAGGCGCAACACCACACGGCCGAGCCGTCGGCGCGCTCGCCGAACTTGGTCTTCGGCAGGAATACGTAGTCGAACGGCGTCCCCCCGTCGCGAGACCATTGCTCGAGGCAGTCCACGCCCGCCGAGCCGCACTCCTGCGCGCGATCGAATCTGTCGAGCTGCTTCCAGAACGCGCGCGCGGGAAGCCACTCGGTCCCCTGTACCGTCGCGACGCTGCGCCGGCGGGTCAGCGCCGGAAGCCACTCACCGTCCCGGTCGCTCGCCCAGGACTGCTCGCTCACGACGACGAAGCGCGAGTCTTCGGGCGTGTTCTCGGCCGCCCACGACATCGCCGCGCGCTGTGACGGCGTCAGCGCGCGGAGCAGCTCCGGTTCCGCCCCAACAGCGCCCGCTGCCGCGTAGGCGATCGCCGCGGCGGCGAGGACGGCGAGCGAACGGCGGTCCCGTTCGAGCGGCGCGATCGCACCGGTAACTCCAACGGCCACGAGGAGCGCCATCGGCACCGTCGACACGGCCCCGAACGATCGCGCGTCGAGCAGCCCCGTGGCCACGAGCCAGCCGGGAAGGAGGTAGTCGCGCCGCGCGAGGCACACGACGACGCCGACGAGCGCCAGCGCGGCGAAGAGTGGAAAGTGAGGCTCGGCCGTCTCGCGGAACCTCAGCAATTGCTCGACAGGATTGGATAGAGAGCCGGTGGTCGCGGCCGCCAGGAACGGCCCTGGACCGTGCCGCGCCAGCACGAGGACCCACCACGGAGAGGCGAGCACCAGCGCGGCGCCCGCGATGGCGAACGCGCCACGGACCGCGCTGCGCGAGCGCCGGTGCGGGACAAGGAGCAGCGCGGCACTGAAGGCGAGGAACCACGCCATCTCGATGTGGCTGAGCAGCGTCAGCGCCGAGAAGGCCGCGGCCACGGCGCCCACGGCGAAGCGAGGCACGGCGAAGAAGGATCGCAGTGAAGCGAGCGTGACGATCGCGCACAGGAATCCGAGCGAGCGCGTGAGGCCACCACCCATGATCAGCCAGACGAAACCAGCGGGGATCAGCGCGAACGCGAACAGGGAGATCGTTCGAGACCGCTCACTGTGCAGCAGTCCCCGGGCGAGCGGGATGAACGCCACCACGCCGAGCGCATTGAATAGGAGCGGCAGGATGCGGAGGACGTCCGTGACGCCGATCCCGCCGAGATCGGCGACGGCTGTGGCGAGGTAGAAGGCGAGCGGCGGATAGACGAAGGGGATGCCGCCGTTGTACGAAAGCTCGAGCGGGAGGTGGTAGTGCGCACGCTGTATCTCCTGGATCGCCACGTAGAACATGCCGCCATCGTTCAGCGGGAAGTCGGCCGAGGCGACCGGGCGCAGCCGGAGCGCGAAGCCGAGCGCCATCCCGACCGCAGTCAGGAGCGGCAGCGCGAGCGCGCGGATGTTGAAGAGGGCGATCGGCGCCGGACGCTCACCGACCTGCGTCGTCTTTTCCACGGGGTTGCTCAGTATGTGTGTTCCGGCGCGAGGTCCTCCCGTACGCTTATGCGGTGACGCTCGCGCGGCTCGCCTCCTCGGGGCTGTAACCTCTCGGTTCGACCCCGTCGTCGGCGCCCGCCGCGAGCAGGCTCGCGCGGCCCGCCTCCTCGGGGCTGTAGCTCAGCTGGTAGAGCGCTTGAATCGCACTCAAGAGGTCAGGGGTTCGAATCCCCTCAGCTCCACATGCGTAAGGTCACGATGAATGGATAGGTTCACCTCCGGAGGCGACCCGGAGCGCCAGGCGAACATCGCCTTCGCCCTGATCGTCCTCGGGATCATCGCCGTCGGCGCCCTGACGATCTGGCTCTTCTACGTGGCCAGCTTCTAACTCCGCTTCCCCCTAACTCGACCGCTCGGACCCGCACCAACTCGCCCGGACCCCGTTAAACACTCACGGCCTGTTACATGGCCGTTACCAACGGGGAAGGGGTCGGTCCGTGTTCGTTCGCACGGCGTTCGCCGCGGGACTTGTCGCCGCGCTCCTCCTCGGGGCCGCTCCGGCCGCCGCCACCATCGTGCCGACGGGCCCCGCGTCGGCGGCGAGCGCCCAATCCGATCTCCAGGTGCTCGTGAATCAGTACCGCGCCGCCAACGGTCTCCAGACCGTATCGCTGAACGGGGCGCTTTCGAGCTCCGCGAGCTGGATGGCCGCTGACATGGCCGCGAAGAACTACTTCTCGCACACCTCCTCGGACGGCCTGAGCCCGGCCCAGAGGATGGCAGGCGCGGGATATCCGGCATACACCAGCTACACCGGCGAGGACCTGGCCGCGGGGTTCGCCGGCGCGGCGC
>JALYKU010000035.1 GCA_030774595.1 Chloroflexota bacterium
GGCTCGTCGTCCTCGCGCTCGAGCTTCACCGCGAGACGCAGCGCGGCAAGCCCATCGGCGGCCAGAGCGGCGGAGACCTCGTCGAGCGCGGTGCGCAACGCGAAGACGAGCTGCTCCTTCGACGCGAGCGGCTCTTCCCAAAGGCGCCGCGCGTAGATCCGCCGCGGCGGTGGATCGGCGTGCACGCGCTCCTCGTCCTCGGCCCGCGCGAGCGCGTGTGCGCGCGCCGCGCCGCGGCCGAACCGGTCGAACACCGCGCCGCGCGGAAGGCCCGCGAAGTCACCCACCGTCCGCAGCCCGAGGAGACCCAGCTCGTCGCGCAGCTTCTCATCGAGCGGCAGGACATCGAGCGGGAGCGGCGTGAGGTACTCGCGCGCGTCGGTCACCAAACGCGTTTCGCCAGGTCCGGTACGTTCCGCCGCGACACGCGCGGCGAACGGCGTGAGCGCGACGCCCACCGATGCGTGCGCGCCGATGCGCGTGAGGCGCTCGAGGATCCGCCGCGCGATGCGCGATGGCGCACCGAGGACGCGCTCGGTGCCCGCGAGATCGCAGGCGAACGTTCCCGTCGCGACAACACCAACGTGCGGGAGCAACGCGCGCAGCGTGATGAGAGCGCGCGCATGAAGCGTCTCGGTCGCGTCGCGCACGACGACCGCGGCGATCAACTCGCGAGCTCCGCGAGCTCGGCGCGCGTGCCGAGATCGCTCGCGTCCCCGCCGAGCGCGGTCACCGCGAACAGCGCGCGCTCGCGTGACGACGGCGCGCCCGCCGCGAACGACCATCCGACGGTGCGACCGAACCGCTCGCGCCAGTCGAGCGGTTCGACCCGCACCATCGGGAGCGCGATCCGCCGACCGCGCTCTTCCGCCACTACGAGCAGTGCCGCGGGCGAACCGCGTACCACCGGCAGCAGCGGGGCGAGATCGTCCACATCGCAGCGCGACGCGAACGATGGCCCAACATCCACGACCGCGAGACGGAAGCCCTCGCTGCGCAGCGCCGCCGCGCCGGCGAGGAGCACTTCGGCGACGTCACGCGCACGCACGACGACGACCCGGTCGAGATCCACGCCGGCGCGCACCGCCGCAAGCGGATCGAACGAGGCGGACGGATCGATCCACGCGACCATCCCGCCCTCGCGCTGCGCCGCGGCCGCGACGTGGAGCGCGAGCGCGAGCTTGCCCGCGGTCAGCGGTCCGATGAACGCGAGCGGCTCCCCCGCCCGGATGCCACCGCCCGTCACGCGGTCGAGGGACGTCCCGGACGCGATGCGGCGCTCGCCGTCCTGGCGCTCCGCGACGTCGCCACGCACGACGGCGCGCGTGCCGTATCTCGTTTCGATGCGCGCGATAGCTGCGGCCAGTCCAGTGGCTCCCATGGCGGCTCCCCTTATTGACCGTCCCGACCATGTCCGGAGCCTGGCCTCACCGGGACGTGATTAGAACGTCTGTTCTAGAACGTAGAGAGGGGGCGACGACCTGTCAAGAGGGCTGAAAATAGGCCGGAATTGGCAAAGATCACAGCGATCCTCACCCTGCGCCGCAACGGCCAGATCACGCTTCCGGCGGAAGTTCGCCACCGCCTGCGCGCGGCCGAAGGCGACGTCTTCCTGGCTGAGGTCCGCGATGACGATGAGATCGTTCTTCGCAAGAAGAGTCTCGTCGATGCCTCGCAGGCGTACTTCTGGACAGACGAGTGGCAGCGCGGCGAACGCGAGGCGCAAGAGGACATCCGGCGTGGACGTGTAAAGCGCTTCCGCTCTGCAAAGGCGCTCGTCGCTGACGTGAAGCGGTGATCTTCGAGGGGACACTCGCTTCAAGTGAGTCAGCGAAGAAACTCGCGCGGCCTGTTTTCGGCCCTTAGCATGCACTTCGTATGTTAACATTCAAAACCGATGGCTAAGCTCGTTCAGATCCGTGATGTTCCTGAGCCCGTGCATCGCACGCTCAAGGCGCGCGCTGCTCAGTCAGGGACGTCGCTCTCGGAGTACTTACGCGCCGAGCTTGCGCGGGTCGCCGCACTACCCACACCTGACGAGGTGCGTACCCGACTCCGCGAGCGAACACCCGTCAAGACGCGCGAACGTCCCGAGACCGTCATCCGCCGCCTCCGCGAGGGTGGCCGCTGAGCGTCATCGACGCGTCAGCGGTCGTGCGCCTTCTGCTGCGTCTTCCGCTCGCCGACGCCGCAGAGGAGCACGTCTTCGATGCGAAGCAGCGATCGGCGGCACCGGATCTGCTCAACGCGGAGGTCCTGCACGCGCTCCGGCGCTTCGAGCGACGCGGCGAGCTCAGCGCGGAGCGCTCCGCGGCGGCGATCCAAGATCTCTCGGTCCTCCCCATCGCCCGCTATCCCACGATCGCGCTCCTTGAGCGCGCCTCGGTCCTTCGCAACAACTTCACCGCCTATGACGCGCTCTACGTGGCGCTCGCCGAAGCGCTCGACGCCCCGCTCGTCACCTCCGACGAGCATCTCGCGAGCGCCGCGCGCACGCATGCCAGCGTGTCCGTCGTCCTGATCGCCTAGCGAACGGAGCCGGCAGTCTTCGCACGACGACCTTCGGGCCGCTGGAATACGAACGAAGGTGGCACATGACCTACGACGACCTAGGTGCGAACTGACCGCGAAAGCGGGTCAACTTCAGGTGAGGGCGAGCACGACGATGTCAGAAGTCAGATGAGGCTCGTCGACAGCACACCGATCCACACGGCTTCCTATGCATCAGGTCCCGGCTGGCTTAGCCGCGCCAGCAGCGCGCGCGCGAACTGCCGATACTGCTTTGCTGCCGGGTACGTCTTGCCAACGATTTCCTTGAGATGCTCCTCCAAAAACTTCTGTGCTGCCCGGTAATCTCCGGCCAGGAAGAGCGCCGCTGGCAATGTGTAGATGCGTCTGTGTTCGGCGTTGAGCGGCGGCGATTGAACCGCATGTGCAATTGCCGTGAGCTCCCTGTGCTCACGCACAAATGGTAGGCCGTAGCGCTCAACGTCGAGAGCCAGGTCGTAGGCTGCTTGCTTCGCGTCAATTTCATTGGTAATGAGGAGCGGCCGGTACCGCGGCTCAGGCATGAGGTAGCCGAGAGAAGCACCGATTGTCATCGCGTACTTCGCGACCTTCGGAAGCCGCAAGACTTCGTCGATCAGTGACTCGATCGCAACGTGCCGTAGACCCATAACTGGGTTTACTTCGACGCAGTCGGCTTCGATCGCCTTGTTCAGACCGACGACGGCGAACACTTTCGTTGAAACGGGACTCGCGAATAAGTCGCCCGTGTCTCGAACGAACCCCAGCGGGACAAGCGCGCTGGTTACCTCACGCGAGAAAGCGCGAAACAATTGAGCTCGGTCTCTCAACTTCATCACGGAAGTATCCATACGGCCTCGACACCCAAAGGACCTATTGGGACGCCAGGCGTGAAGCCCGCCTCAATCGCATTTGCCCCGACGGGCACCCCGCCTTCAGACGCGAGCGCACTGTATCTGCGCGCCTGTCCAGCCGTGAACTCAGCGGTCGGCCCTGCCTTAACCTCAAGCAAATACATGCGACCGCGCTGATCCTGGACGACAAGGTCGACCCTGATGCGTCCCGCCGAAGTGTCAAACGTCACCTGTCGGCCAATTACGGTCTGCCCGGCGTTGACGACATCTGCCTCCGCCACCGCTACGCCGGCCTGGCCTTTAAGGACAGGCGCTGAGCCGCCCCTTCTACTACCTGCGCCCGCAGGCCCAGGCCCGGGCTCCGGTGGTCCTCCGCCGCATCGACCACCGCCCTCGCAGTCGTCAAGCGAACCGTTTAGATCGATACCGCCCGACTCCGCCCAACGACCTCCCGAAGGGTCGATGTTGAGAGTGGGGTTGGCAGCTGCATACAGGAACGTGTTAACGGTCGCCGGCGTCGCGAAGATACTTGGCACGGGGTCGGGCGTTAAGAATCTGCCAATCACAGGGTCGTACCAGCGCGCGCGCATGTAGTAGAGCCCGCTGGGGTCCAGCAGCTGGCCGGCATAGCCGAGGTAGCTCGGCGTCCCCGTCCCGGTCGACTGCGCGATCTGCCCGTAGGCGCGGTAGCGGAATACGGCGGTCACGGCACCGCTGGCGTTGAGCTCGGCGCGAACACTCTTGCCGCCGTCGCGTGCGAAGGTGACCGTGGTGCCGTCGCCTCTCACGACGTAGAGCGGCCCGAGTCCGAAGACGATGTTGTCGCTGCCCTGCTTGAGCTCGCGCGACGGTGAGGTCGAGGGGTCCCAGAGGAACTGCGTGGCGGTCCCCTGCGTCCGGCTCTTGAGCAGGCCGTCGCCGTTGTAGGTGTAGCTGCGTGCGGTGCCGGCGACGGTCGAGCTGGTCAGACGGTCAAGCGCGTTGTAGCCGAAGATGTCGGGGCCGCGGCTGCTCAGGCGATCGGCGTTGGACCAGGTGTAGGTCTGCGCGCCGTCGGTGGTGAGGCGGTTGGCCTGGTCGTAGCTGAAGTCCTGGGTCGGGCCGCTGCGCAGGTCGATGTTGGAGGCCGGGTCGAGGGTGAAGCTCTCGGAGACCGGCGCCACGACCTTGGTCAGGCGGTTGAGGCCGTCGTAGGAGAGCGCGTAGTGGTCGGTCAGGCCCGCGATGAACAGGATGCGGCGGGCCTGGGTGTCGCCGTTGGCGGAGAGGCGGTTGTCGCGCCAGGCCCCCGCTGCGTCGCGTCGTCGCACTCAGAAAGTCGTACGACCAGATGTGGTTGACGGACACCGCCGGGCGGTTGCGCGACGAGTTCTCGCCGCTGCCCTGAGCGCGCTTGCCGGACCTCCGACGGCGCGGCAGGCGATGACCTTCGAGACGCCAGAGGCGCTCGATGCGCTTGCGGTTAACGGCCCAGCCCTCCTGGCGCAGGAGCGTCCAGACGGCGCGGTACCCCCAGCGCGGATGCGCCGCGGCGCGGGCGTTCATCGCGCGCACCAGCTGGGCCTCTTCGAGCGGCACGAGCGCGCGGTATCGCTGGGTCGAGCGGTGCTGGCCGAGGAGTCGGCAGGCCCGGCGCTCGGAGATCCCGTGCCGGCGCACCAGATACTCCGCGGCGGCCCGCCGTCGCGCCGGGCTCACCATTTTCCCCGCTGCAGGTC
>JALYKU010000036.1 GCA_030774595.1 Chloroflexota bacterium
CTGCCAGCCCGCGCGCGGCCTCGGCCGATCCACCGGCGGCGCGCAGCTCGGCGGCCGTCGATGCGCCGCCGCGAAGAGCCCGCAGCGTCGCAAGCTGCATCGGACCGAAGCGCGGGCCGTGCGAGGCCGTCGATGCGCCGGCATTCCGGCCGGGAGGCGTGAGCGCGAACGCCGCCTCCGTTCGTCCGCCCCGTCCGGCGCGCGATCCACCGCGGCCGGCAAGAGCCGGCGGAAGCATCGCGCGCACGGTATCGGCGAGGCCGCAGCGGTAGTGCTCCGACATCCATCGCGCCAGCGCCAGCTGGTGGGGACCGAGCAGCGGGACGGGATGGGCGAGCGCGCCGACCGAGCGGAGCTCCTGGCGAACGGGGACGTCGAGCCCGACGACCACCCCGCGGACGACGCGCTTACCGAAGCCAACGTCCACGAGATGCCCGCAGGCCAGAGCGAGACCGTCGGGAACGGCGTAGGTGAAGGTCACGGCCGGCCCGCGCATCCCGGCGAGGACCGCGATCTCCGCGGTCCTCGTCACAGGTCGTAGTGCCGGGGCTCGCGCGCCTCCCGACGGATGATCTCCGCGATCTGGCCGACCGTCGCGTCGATCTTGCCGTCGTCGTTCACGACCACGTGGTCGTATTCGGGCGCCGCGGCCACCTCGATCTCGGCGTTGCGCAGGCGCAGCTCGAGCTGCTCGGCGCTCTCCGTCCCGCGGCCGACCAGACGCCGCCGCAGCGCGTCGACCGACGGCGGCATGATGAAGATCGTCAATGCCTCGGGTAGCAGCGCCTTGATCTTGCGCATGCCCTGCGGCTCGGGCTTCACGATCACGATCTTGTGCTGACCGAGGGTATCCGCGAGGGCATCGCGGCGGACGCCCTTGAAGTCGCCGTGCACCATCGACCACTCGAGGAAGTTGCCCTGCTCGATCTCCTCCCGGAACTTCTCGGGTTCGTAGAAGTAGTAATCGCGCGCGTGCTGCTCGCCGGGCCGCGGCCGCCGGCTCGTCGCTGTGACGTAGACGATGGCATCGTCGAGGACCGTGACCAGACGGCTGATCACCGTGTCTTTACCTCCACCGGACGGCGCGGAGATGATGACGAGCAGTCCCTGCCCCGCGGACCGAGCGGCGTCGCCGGCGCCGGCCTCGGTCACGCGCCCACGATCTCCGCGTACGGGGCCGCGGCGGCGGCCGGCTCGCCCAGGTCCCGGAGGCACGCGAGGAGATCCGGGGCGAGCGGTGCGGTGAAGGTCCGCTCGCCGGCGTGCGGCAGGCGCAGGGTGAGCCGCCAGGCGTGGAGGAACTGGCGGGACAGGCCGCTGCGATGGCCGCGCCTCCCGTACACCGGATCGCCAACGATAGGCAGTCCGGCGAAAGCGAGGTGCACCCTGATCTGATGCGTCCGGCCGGTGACCGGCCGCACGTGCAGCAGCGAGCAACGCGCGCTGCCGTCGGCGAAGGTGGCCACCCGCTGGAATCGCGTGACGGCGTCGCGGCCGCCGGCTCGCACGGCCATGCGACGCCGGTCGTTCGGATCGCGGAGCAGCGGCGCCTCAACGACGGCCGCGCGCTCTCCCGGGTCGCCCCATACGAGCGCCACGTACTCCTTCGCGAACGTCTTCGCCTGGAGCTGCCTCGCGAGAGCGAGATGCGCGAGGTCCGTTTTCGCGATGACCATGACGCCGCTGGTGTCCTTGTCGAGACGGTGCACGATCCCGGGCCGCGACGCTCCGCGCCCCGTCTGCGCGGCGATGCGCCCGACGACAGCGTTCACGAGAGTGCCGCTGTGGTGACCGTACGCGGGATGGACCACCAGCCCGGCGGGTTTGTTGACCACCATCACGTCGCCGTCTTCGAACAGCACGTCGATCGGGATGTCCTCCGGCAGGAGGCTCGACGCGGGCGGCGGGTCCGGGACGGCGACCTCGACCACGTCGCCGTCATGGAGGCGGTGTGACGGATCCACGGGTGCGCCGGCGATCGTGACGCGGCCGTCGCGCGCCAGTCGCTGGATCGCGCTGCGCGACAGAAGCGTGTGCCCGGCGAGGTAACGGTCGACGCGCTCGCCGCCTTCGGCAACGCGAAGCGCGATCGGCCCCGTGGACGCGTCCGTCAGGCTCGGGGCCCTCTCGTCCAGGCGCTCACGCCGTGCGGCGCGCGCTGCCCTGCTTCTCCTCGCGCCACAGCGCGAACGTCACGGCGAAGATGCCGAGCACGATTGACGCGTCGGCCACGTTGAACGCCCAGAAGCGCAGCCGGCCCACGCCCACGTCGACGAAGTCGACGACGTAGCCCTGTCCGAGGCGATCGACGAGGTTCCCGAGCGCCCCACCGAGCTGCATCCCCAGCGTGGCGGCGACGAGCGGCGAGCGCGCGAGGATGAACCGGTAGTAGTAGACGATCGCCACTACCGCCAGGACCGACAGCACCGACAGCAGTGTCGTCCGCTCGGGCAGGAGGCCGAACGCCGCGCCGGTGTTCCGCACGTAGCTGATCCGGACGACGTCACCCAGCACCTCCTTCGACTCGCCCAACACGAGCTTCGTCGACACGAGCTCCTTCGTGACCCGGTCGAGCCCGAATACAAGCACGGCCACGAGCGCGATGAGGGCGGCCTTCCCCGACGTCAGCCTCACGTGACCATTCCACCGTCGATGACGATGACCTGCCCGGTGATGTACGCCGCATCGTCGGATGCGAGGAAGGCGATGGCGCCCGCGACGTCGTCCACCGTGCCGAAGCGGCCGAGCGGGATCTGCTTCATCAGATCGTCCTTCACCTGCTGCGGCAACGGGTCGGTCAGGTCCGTCGCGACGAAGCCCGGAGCGACGGCGTTCACGGTGATGTTCCGGCTCGCCATCTCGCGGGCGACGGTCTTCGTGAAGCCGATGATCCCGGCCTTCGCGGCGCTGTAGTTGGCCTGCCCCGCGTTGCCGACGATACCCGCGATCGACGCCACGTTCACGACGCGTCCACCCCGCTGTTTCATCATCGGCCGCATCGCCGCCTTCGTGACGAGGAACGTTCCCCGCAGGTTGAGGTCCATCACGGCATCCCACTCCTGCGCGCTCATGCGCAGCAGGAGGTTGTCGCGCGTGATGCCGGCGTTGTTCACGAGGATGTCCAGGCGGCCGTCGCCGAAGGCGAGCGCCTCCTTCACGATCCGGTCCGCGTCGCCGTCGGCGGAGACGTCGCCCTGCACGAGCGTCGCGCTCCCGCCCGCCTCCTCGATGAGCCGTTCGGCCTCCGTCGCGGCCTCCACGTTGCCCTTGTAGTTCAGCGCCACTCGCGCGCCGTCGCGCGCGAGGCGCATCGCGGTCGCGCGCCCGATGCCGCGACCCGCACCCGTCACCAGGGCGACGCGGGACTGCAGGCGCGTCACCGGTGCCTCAGGGCGGCGCGAGCGCGGAGCCGCCGTCGCCTGAGAAGATGAGGCTGGCGTTGTGGCCGCCGAACCCCATCGAGTTCGAGAGCGCGATGCTGATCCGCCGCTGCCGGGCTTGATTGGGAACGTAATCCAGGTCGAGCGCGGGATCGGGCGTGGTGTAGTTGATCGTGGGCGGTATGCACCCGTCCCTGATCGCGAAGAGGCACGCGATCGCCTCGAGCGCTCCGGCGGCGCCGAGCAGATGGCCGGTCATGGACTTGGTCGAGGAGACGACGAGGCGCCGCGCGTGCTCGCCGAAGACGGACTTGATGGCCGCCGTCTCCTCGCGGTCGTTCGGTTGCGTCGATGTGCCGTGCGCGTTGATGTACTCCACCGCCGTCGGGGCGAGCCCCGCTTGATCGAGGGCCATGCGCATGGCGCGGGCGTTCCCCTCACCCTCCGGCGAAGGCGATGTGATGTGATAGGCGTCGGCCGTGGCCCCGTATCCGATCAGCTCGCCAAAGATCCGCGCGCCCCGCTCGAGCGCGTGATCACGCTCCTCGAGCACGACGACCGCGGCGCCCTCCGAGAGCACGAATCCGTCGCGGTCCTTGTCGAACGGCCGCGATGCGCGCTCCGGATCGTCGTTCCGCCGGCTCATCGCGTGCATCGTCGAGAACGCTCCGATCGCCAGCGGAAGCACCGCCGCCTCTGCCCCGCCCACCACCATCACGTCCGCCTGGGACCGCTTGATCATCTCGGCGGACTCCCCGATCGCGTGGGCGCTCGAGGCGCACGCCGACACGTGCGTCACGGTCGGACCCTTGAGGCCGAACTGCATCGAGATCTGCGCCGTGCCGGCGTTGGCCATCAGCATCGGGACGAGGAACGGCGACAACCGGTCGGGACCGCGGCGCTCCATGAGGACGACCTGCTCGACCAGCGTCTCGAGCCCCCCGACGCCGGTCGCGATGTCCACGCCGATCCGCTCCGGATCGTCGTTCGTGTCGATGCCGGCGTCGGTCATCGCCTGCGACGCGGCGGCCACGGCGAGCTGCGCGAACCGGTCAGTGCGGCGCGCGTCCTTGCGGTCCATGTACCGCGTCGGCTCGAAGTCCTGCACCTCGCCCGCGATCTGGGTCTCGTACGGCGAAGGGTCGAAGCGGGTGATCCGCCGGATCCCGCCG
This sequence comes from Chloroflexota bacterium, assembly GCA_030774595.1. The sequence goes on from JALYKU010000036.1 coordinate 4,553, forward strand.
CGTGCGTGCACCAGCGCATCCCACGTCGAGGCCACGTCGCTGCCGAGCGGCGTGACCGCGCCGGCGCCCGTGACCACGACGCGGCGCCGTGAGGCCATCAGCCGCGGGGACCCCGGCCGATCCGGCGCCCCGCCGCGATCGCGCGGGCGCCCGCTTCAGCGAGCGCGTCGGCGCGAGCCGTGATGTTGAGGGCGCGCAGCGCGGACGCGATGGACGGAGGATCGGACACGTTCACGGTCGTCACGTCGGCTATCCGTTTCACCAGCCCGTTCACGACCTGCCCCGCGCCGATCTCCACGAACGTCGAGGTACCGCGTTCGACCATGAAGCGCACCGAGCGGAGCCATTCCACCCGCTGCGAGAGATGCCGGACCAGCGTGTCCGGGATCGAGGCGCCGCTCGCGTGTGGAGCTGCCGTCACGTTCGCGACAACCGGCACGACCGGCTCACGGAAGCGCAGCGTCCCCATGAAGGCGGTCAGGTCATCGCCGATGCGTCCCATCGGAGGGAAGTGGAACGGGCCGGAGATCCGCAGCATGATCACCTTGCGGGCACCGTAGCGCGTGAGCGCCTCGCTCACCCGGCTGACGCTGTGCTCGTCGCCGGCGATCGTCACCTGGGCCGGGCCGTTGTCGTTCGCGACGACGGTCGCCCCCTTGGGCACCGTGTCCGCGATCACGCGCTCGACCTCCTCCGCGGTCAGCCCGAGGATCGCGGCCATGACGCCCTTGGCCCCCTTCGTCGCGGCGAGCCGTCCGCGCTCGCTCACGAGGCGCAGCGTGTCGGAGAACGAAAGCACGCCCGCGGCGGCGAGCGCGCTGAACTCCCCGAGCGAGTGGCCGGCCACGAATCCGGGGCGCATCGGGGCCGGCAGCGCCGCGACGCCCCTCGGCTCGCCGCCGGAGGTGATCCGGCCCAGCGCGCCCGTGGCGGTCTCCGCCATGGCCTCGAGGACCGCGATGCTCGTCGTCAGGATGGCCGGCTGCGCGACGCGCGTGTCGTTGAGCCGCTCGGCGGGACCCGAGAAACACAGCTCGGAGACCTTGTAGCCGAGGACGTCGTCGGCCTCCTCGTACGTCTCACGCGCTCTCGTGGAGCCCTCGAAGACGCCACGCCCCATGCCGACGGCCTGCGATCCCTGGCCCGGGAAGACGAATGCCAATGAGCTGTTGATGAGGTAACGGTAGCACCGCCGGTCACCCCGGTCGACGGGTGTCGCGGACTTTCGGTGCATAGCATGTGCATCGAATGTCCGACCGCTATGTCCAACGCGAGCGCGCGAGGGGGACCGAGCGGACGGCCGCCGCCATCCAGGCGGCCGCTCTCCGCGAGCTTTCGATGCGGGGATACCGGGCGCTGCGGCTCGAAGACGTCGCCCGGCGCGCGCGCGTCGCACGTCGCACGCTGTACCTGCATGCCGCGTCAAAGGAGCGGCTGGTCGAGCGCGCATTGCGGGGCCGGGCCGAGGGACTGGTCCGGCGGGTCGAGCGCTGGCGGCCACGCGCCGATGGGGCCGAAGAGGTGATCGAAGAACTCGTGGCCCTGCACGCACGCAGCTACCGGGCCGAGAAAGCGCTCCTCGACACGCTCCTCGACGGGGGTCTGCCGCGGAGCGGCACGGTGATCCTGCGGGAGCTCGACGCGGTGCGGCTGGAGATCATCTCGCGGACCATGACCGATCTCGCACGGCAGGGCGCGCTACGCATCCGGACCACCGAGGCGACCGCGCTCGCGCACGCGCTGCTCGCCTACCCGACGTGGCGCGTCGCGCTGACGGGGCCGGCGGGCCGCCGCGCGCAGCGGGTGCTCACCGCGGCGCTCCGCACGTCCGTGCTGGTCTAGCGGTCGCCGCGGTCGCGCTCGAGCTCCAGCTCGGCGGCCACGCCGTTCACCTCGCCGGACCACGCGTGGCCCGTGCGGGCGAGCCCTTCGCGCAGCGATGTCGCCAGCGTCTCGCTCGCGACCAGGTCGCGGAAGCGCTCGATGGTCGGAGCGATGGCGCCGGCGTATCGCACGGCGATGCGGTCATCGATCTCGAACCCGAACTCCTTGCGCAGGTCGTTGATGCGGCGCACGAGCTCGCGCGCGGCGCCCTCGGCCTCGAGCTCCGGGGTCACCTCGGTGACGAGCGCCACGGCGGCGCCGGCGTCGCGCGCCACGGCGTGCCCCGCGGTCCCGACGTGCTCGACCAGCACCTCCTCCGGCGCAAGGCGGAAGCCCTCCACCACAGTGGCACCGTTGACTCGGCTGAAGCGCCCCTCGCGGAGCGCGTCCCGCACGCGGGGGAGGTCCCTGCCGAGCTTCGGTCCGAGCACCTTCAGGTCGGGTTTCACGCGGACGTCCACCAGGCCGCCCGCGTCGTCGCGGATCTCGACCTCCTTGACGTTCAGCTCCTCACGGATCACCTCGGCGAGCTCGGCCCGTCCGTCGAGCACCCCGCGGTCGCGGTCACCCCGATCGAAGACCACGATCAGCTTGGACAGCGGGGTACGCACCTTGACGCCCGCCTCCGAGCGCGCCGCCCGTCCCAGGGCGACGACGCGCATCGCCGCGCGCATCTGGCGCTCCAGGACGTCGTCGATCCGGGCGAGATCCGCCTCGGGATACGCGGTGTGGTGCACCGATGCGGCGGCGCCCGGGACCGGCCCGCGCACGAGGTTCTGGTACATGGCCTCGGCCAGGAACGGCATCGCGGGAGCGAAGAGCCGCGCGAGCGTCGTGAGCGCTTCGTGCAGCGTCTGGTACGCGGCGAGCGAATCCCGGCGGGACCGTGCCTGCCAGAAGCGCCGCCGGTTGCGCCGGACGTACCAGGTCGAGAGCTCGTCCCAGAACGACTCCATCCGCAGCGCGGCCTTCCGCGCGTCGAACGCGTCCAGCGCGGCGCCGCAGTCACGCACCAGCCGCGCGAGCGCCGACAGGAGCCAGCGGTCGAGGAGCGGGCGCTCGTCGACCGAGACGGCTTCTTCACTCGGGTCGAAGCCGTCGAGGTTCGCGTAGGTCACGAAGAACGAGTACGTGTTCCAGAGGAGGAGCAGCCGGCGCTTGACCTCGTCCAGCGCCCGCCAGCCGAAGTACATGTTCTCCTGGAGGTCCTGGCGGCAGACCGACCACCGGATGATGTCGGCGCCAGCGCGCTCGCACGCCTCGCCGACATCGACCATGTTCCCGCCGCTCTTGTGGAACTCCTCGCCGGTTTCCGTGAGCATCGGCTGGAAGGTCTCGACCGCCCGGTAGGGGGCCGCGCCCGTCAGGACGACGCTGAAGAACAGCTGCGAGTAGAACCACAGCCGGATCTGCTCGACCATCTCGACGACGTAGTCGGCGGGGAACCACCGCTCCCAGTGCGCGCGGTCGTGCATGTAATCGAGGGTGGAGAACGGGACGACGCCGGCGTCGAGCCAGCAGTCGCCCACCTCGCGCGCGCGCGCGCTCTCCGCGCCGCACTCGGGGCAGGCGACGGCGACGTCGTCGATCCAGGGACGGTGCAGCTCGCGGAGGCCCTCCAGCCCGCGCACCGCGCGCTGCCGGAGCTCCCCCTCGCTCCCCAGGACGAAGAAGTGGCCGTTCGCGCAGGTGTAAAAGGGCAGCGGCAGGCCCCAGTAGCGCTTGCGGCTGATGTTCCAGTCACCCATGTTCTCGAGCCAGTTCTCCATGCGCCGGCCGCCCGCCGACGGCACCCAGTTCACCGCGCGAGCGGCTTCCATGAGCTTCGGCCGCAGCTCGTCCATGGAGATGAACCACTCGTCGTCGACCCTGAAGACGATCTCCTCGTGGCACCGCCAGCATTCCGGGTAGCGGTGGGTGTACGGGCCGGCGCGGAACAGCCTCCCGCGCCGGGCGAGGTCGGCGACGACGTCGTCGGCCACCTCCCGCGCCTCGCGGCCCTCGAGCCAGCCGTAGCCGGGCCGGTAGCGCGCCATCTCGTCGATGGGGATGAGCACCGGGAGTCCCTCGCGCTTCGAGAGGGCGAAGTCGTCGGCGCCGCAGCCGGGCGCGATGTGCACGATCCCGGTGCCCTCGTCCTCGCCGACGCCATCCCACGCGATGACGCGGTGCGCCTCAAGCGCCTCCGCGGCGGCAGGCAGCTCGTCGAACGGCCCGCTGAAGCGCAGGCCCACGAGGTCACGCCCCTTCACGGTCCCGAGCAGCTCGGCGTCGTCGCGCAGCGCCGCCCCGAACGTGCCGCGCGAGAGCACCAGCACCTCGTCGCCGACGCGCGCCCGCGCGTAGTCGAGGTCGGGGTGCACCGCGAGCGCGACGTTCGCCGCGAGCGTCCACGGTGTGGTCGTCCACACGAGGAAGGATTCGCGCTCGCGGCCTTCGATGGGGAACCGGGCGTACACGCTCGTGTGCGTCATCTCGCGGTAGCTGTCGATCATCTCGTGCTGGGAGAGCGCCGTCCCGCAGCGCGCGCACCAGGGCATGGACCGGTGGCCCTTGTACAGCCACCCCTTCTCGTGGCAGATCTTCAGGACGTGCCAGATATGCGAGATGTTGCCGTCGCTGTACGTGTAGTAGGAGTGATCCCAGTCCATCCACTGCCCGAGTCGGACGGATCGCCTGGTGATCGCGGCCGCGGACCGGTCGACGCGCGCGCGGCACGCGTCGGAGAAGCGATCGATCCCGTACGACTCGATGTCCCGCTTGCTGTTCAGATTGAGCTCACGCTCGACCTGCACCTCGACCCAGAGCCCCTGGCAGTCGAAGCCGTTCTGGTGCCGCTGGTCGAAGCCGCGCATGGCCTTGTAGCGCTGGAACAGGTCCTTGTAGGTGCGCGCCAAGGCGTGGTGCACGCCCATGGCCTCGACGTTCGCCGTGATGGGGCCGTCGATGAACGAGAACCGCGGGCCGCCGGCGTTGCGCCGCCGGAGCTCCTCGAACGCCCGCTCCCGGTCCCACAGGTCGAGCACGCGGTGCTCGAGCTCGGGCAGGTCCACGCTCGAGCCCACGGGTTCGAAGGTGGGGGCCTTCGCCGCCTGTTTGCCGCGCTGCATCACCGTCACGGATGGCCCTCTGCACGCATTCTCATTCCACTAATACTGCCCTCCCATGGCGCCCGTCGCCGTTCCTCGCCCACTTTCGGCGGAGACCCGGCACGAGCTCGCCCAGCTCGCGCGCCGTTACGGCGAGCCGCTCGAGCGCGACATGGCCCTCGACGACGTGGCCTTCGACCCGCTGACCAAGAGCGATCGCACCGGCGAGGTGTGCATGGTCGTGCGCCGGCCCAGCGGAAGGATCCTCGTGTCGATCAAGACGTTCTACCCCCGCGGCGCCTACCGGCTGCCAACGGGGGGTGTCCACGAAGGAGAATCCATCGAGGCGGCGCTGCTGCGCGAGACGCGCGAGGAGACCGGCCTCGAGGTCGCCATCCGCCGCTACCTTGCCCACATCGCCTATCGGCCGGCCGCCGGGGGAGAGCCCGTGTTCCACACGTTCGCCTTCCTGCTCGAGGAGACCGGCGGCACGCTGGGCGTGCTCGACGCCGAAGAGCGGATCGAGGGCTACCGCGAGGTCGACCCGGGCGACCTCCCCGGCATCGCGGAACGCCTGGCATCGCTCGGTGAGGAGCGGGGCGAGGTGGGCAGCTGGCGGTCGTGGGGCATCTTCCGCGCCGCCGCTCACCGCGGGGTGCACGAGGCGCTGCTCGCGAGCGACCTTGTTTGATGAGGCGCCGCTCCGGCTTTGATAGGGGGCGCTTCGGCCTTACAGGGCCACGAGCCCAAATGGGCGATCGCTGTTCACGCTCGCCGTGGAGTCGGTGCCCGTAGCGTCGAGCCCCTCAACGGTCCGCGATCAGGGCCACGGGCACCCTAATCGAGGCGGAACAGCCGCACCGCCACGATGAAGCCCACGATCGCCCAGGCCGCGAGCCCGAGCACCTGCGTCCGCACATCAATGAGGGTCGCCCCCTGGGTGCTCACGTCGCGCAGGGCGTCATTCAGGAACGTGAGCGGCAGGTATCCCGTGATCTCACGGAACGGGGCCGGGATGGCGTCGCGCGAGAAGAACGTGCCCGACAGAAAGAACATCGGTAGCGTGATCAGGTTGGCGATCGGCGGCACTTGGTTCTCCGTCTTGGCCCACCCGGCGATCGCGAAGCCGAAGGTCAGGAACAGGATCGATCCGAGCGTGACGAGCACGAGGATGTCGAAGATGCTGCCGACGATCTGCAGCTTGAAAACCACGACTGCGACCCCGATCAGGATCGCCACCTGGAGGACCGCAAGGAGCAGTCGCATGAGCACGTGGGCCGCAAGGAAGTTCCGCGGCCGAAGCGGGGTCGCCATGATCCGCCGCAGGACGCCGCGCTGCTTCTGGCTCACCAGGCCGAAGGCGACGCCGAAGATCGCGAGCTGCATGACGTTGAGCCCGATGATCCCCGGCACGAGGAAGTCCAGGTAGCCGAGCTTCCGGACCGAGACCTCCTCGCGGCGCATCTCGACCGCTGGCGCCGTCCGCGTGACCGCGAAGGAGGCGCGGTCGATGACCTGCGTGAGGATCGCCTCCCCGACCGCCGCCTGCTGCGCGCGCCCCTGGTTCTCATAGACAACGAGGGTCGGGACTGCCGAGCCGGGTGACGCGGGCGCGATCCGGAAATCCGCCGGGATCACGACCACGAGATCGCGATCGCTCTTCAGCAGGCGCGCCCGCTCCCCCGCCTCGTCGCCCGCGGTGATCGACAGCGTGTCGATGCTCCGCAGCGCGTCCACGAATGCCAAGCTCGCCTGATTCCCTGCCTGGTCGACGATGCCGACATTCACGTGGCCGAGGGCGCCGAGGTTCAGCGCGCCGAAGATCAGCATGAACAACAGCGGGAGGACGATCGTGAAGAACATCGCGGCGAAGTCGCGGGAGAACGCGCGGAGCAGGAGCCCGGTGAGCGCGAGGATCTGCCTCATTCGTCGCGCAGCTCGTGGCCGGTCAGGTCGAGGAAGACGTCCTCGAGGTTCGCCTGCTGCTGGATGACCGGCTTCGTGAAGCCGCGTGCGAGGAGGCCCGAGATCAGCTCGGGCGGTGGCGCCATCTCGAGGATGAGACCCTGATCCATGATCGCGACGCGGTCGCAGAGGACCTCTGCCTCGTCCATGTAGTGGGTCGTCAGGAACACCGTCGTGCCGTCCGCGCGGATCGCGCGAACGAGGTCCCACAGGTTGCGCCGCGCTTGCGGGTCGAGCCCCGTTGTCGGCTCGTCGAGGAACAGCACCTCGGGACGGTTCACCAGCGCCGTCGCGATCGAGAGCCGCTGGCGCTGGCCGCCGGAGAGCTTCTCCTGGCGAGCGCCAGCCCGTTCCTCGAGTCCGACGGAACGCAAGAGCGCCATCGCGTCGGCGCGCACGTCATAGCAGAGCGCGAAGAGCTCGACCGTCTCGCGGGCTGTGAGGTGCTCCATGAAGGCACTGGACTGCAGCTGGACGCCGATGCGGCGTTTGGTGCCCTCCGGGTCTTTGCCGACGTCGATCCCGGCGACGCGGGCACTTCCTCCATCGGCGCGACGAAGGCCCTCGAGGATCTCGACCGTCGTCGTCTTGCCGGCACCGTTGGGTCCGAGGAGCCCGAAGACCTCACCGGCCGCCACGTCAAAGCTGATGCCACGCACCGCCTCCAGCTGGCCGTACCGCTTGCGAAGGTCCCGCACGGACACGATGGGATCCACCGCCGAAACGTATCCGCTGCCAGGCCCGGTCGCAAAGGTCAGCGGGCGACGAACGCGCGGTACGCGAGGTCGTCGAGGTACAGGCCGAACGGGAGGAGGACCACGGCCGCGACCACGATGCGGACGATGAGCGGATGGGGCCGGCGCAGCCGGGTGTACGTGACCACGAGGGCGAGGGCGATCGCGCCGAGGAGTGGCACCTGCACCCACCAGTGCAGCGGATCCGCGCCGTCCACCACGAGGGTGTACATCACCGTCGCCGCGAGAAATCCGGCGGCCAGTCCGACCACGGCGAACACGCCCGCGTTGCGCGCCGGCTCCCGTAGCGCCAGCAGCAGCCCGAGCCCGAAGGAGACGAGGAGCGCGCCGATCATCCGGTCGTAGGCGCGGTGTGCCGGAGCGAAGGTGAATGCCTGCGGGAACACCAGGGACAGGACGACCGGAGCGAAGAAGGCGATGGCGCACACGATGCCGACGACGCGAGCGCCGCGCAGGGTCGCGGTGTCCACCGGCATCGTTCGGTCCACGGGCCGTGAAGTTTACGTACGCTATCGCGTCGATGCTATCGACGTCCGCCGCTCTCGCGTCGCTGTGCTCCGCGCTCCTGCCGGGACTCGGGCAGGTGTACCAGAACCGTTGGATCCGCGGGCTCGTCGCCCTGGGGCTCCCGCTGGTCGTGCTCGGTGCCGCCGGGGCGACCGTGGCGATCGTCGATCCGCTCACCGCACTGGTGATCCGCTACGCGACGATCGTGGACCTCGTGGTCGTGGGCGCGCTCTTCCTGTACCACCTGTTCGTCGTCGGCGACGCGTTCCGCGGGCCGTCGAACGCCGCTCGGACCGCCGTGGACTACGCGGTCCTCGGGGCCGTGGTGCTGGCGTTGTGCGGGCTCTACGCCGTCGTGTACCGCGAGTCTTCGGCGTGGGCTGCGCTCGCGGGCCAGGTGTTCCGCCCCATCGCCCAGCAGGCCGACACCAGACCGAGCTCCGCCCCGGCGGCACCGTCTCCCGCCGAGTTCACGGGCACCGAGCGGCTGAACGTGCTCGTGATGGGCCTCGACGTCCGCCCTGGATCGCGGCCGACCGAGACGCTCAATACCGATACGGTCATCGTGTTGTCCCTCGACCCGGTCAACAAGACGGCCGCGATGCTCTCGATCCCGCGCGATCTGTACGTCGATCTCCCCGGTCAGGGTCAGGACAAGATCAACGCCGCCTACGCGATCGGGGGTCCGGAGCTCTCCCGGCGCGCCGTCGAGAACCTGCTCGGCATCCCCATACAGAGCTACGCGATCGTCGATTTCGTCGCGTTCACCAGGATCATCGACACCCTCGGCGGCGTCGTGGTGGATGTGCAGCGTCCGATCCGCGACGAGGCGTATCCGACCGCGGACTTCGGAATCGAACGGCTGAACATCCTCGCTGGTCCGCAGCTCATGGATGGGGCGCGCGCGCTGCGCTTCGCGCGCTCGCGCCACGACAGCAACGACTTCGGTCGCGCCAAGCGGCAGCAGGAGGTCATCCTCGCGTTCCGCACGCGCGTCGTGCAGGGGAACATGCTCTTCCGGCTGCCCGCCATCCTCGACCAGGTCGGGACGGCCGTCGAGACGAACTTCGACCCCGCGAACATCATCACTGTCGCCCGCTTCGGCTCGGGCCTCGATCAGGGCGCGATCCGCAGCGAGGTGCTGGTCCCCTGTGGCGGCGCCGAGCCGCGTTGCGAGCTGAAGGAGCAGATCGACGAGAACGGCTACTTCCTGTTCCCGGACAAGCCGAAGGTGCGCGATCTGGTCGCGGAGGTGTTCTACGACCCGAAGGTGAGGCAGGAGGGCGCGAAGGTCGAAGTACGCGGGGCCGGGGCGCGGAGCGGTGTGGCGGCGTCCGTCGCGGATCGCCTGGAGTCGCGGGCGTTCGTCATCCTGAGCGTCACGAACGGCGCGCCGGCGCGATCCGCCGTCCTTCTGCGCAACGCGAGCAAGCGCTCCACCGCGACGGCGCTCGCCCAGCAGCTCGGGCTGCAGGTGGCGGACGCGCCGGCGGCCGAGACGAGCACCGCCGACGTCGTCGTATTGATCGGCGCCGACTTCAGGGGCCTGGCGACCGACCTGCAGAAGTAGACTTGCTTCAGCGCCGAGTGCACCGGCGCAGAGAGGCGAGAAGGGAGGCCCGATGCCGCTCAAGAAGCTCGCGAAGATCGTCGATGAATCGTTGAGGGACAGCGACCGCGCGCGCAAGAGCGCGAGTGATCCGCGTTTCCGCGAGGGCCTCCGGAGCGACCGCCGCAAGACGCTCAGCTCATTCGAGACCGTGCAGCGCGCGCTGGCCGACCGCGAAAAGGCCGCGAAGGCGAAAGCCGCGAAGGCAAAGGCCGCGAAATCGCAGCCGAACAGGCCGAAGGCCGGAGCCAAGAAGGCCTAAAGAGGCGCTGCGCCTCCCTGGTACACCGGGGTCAGCCAGCTCCGATACCGATCTAGGCGGCCGCGGACCGCGTCGAAATAGATGGCGCTGAGCCGAGCGGTGATGGGCCCGATCGCGCCATCGCCCACCGGCCGATGATCGACGCTCGTGACCGCCGAGACCTGCGCACCCGTCCCGCAGAGGAAGAGCTCGTCGCAGACGTACAGCTCGGTGCGGTCGATCTGGCGCGTGATCACAGGGATGCCCTCGTCCGCCGCCAGCCGGAGGATGCTCGAGCGGACGATACCCTCGAGGATGTTGTCCGTCACCGGAGGCGTGAGCAGCACCCCGTCGCGCACCATGAAGAGGTTCTCGGCGCTGCCCTCGGAAACGTGCCCCTCCTGGGTGAGGACGATCGCCTCGTCGAAGCCCGCCTCCTGCGCCTCGGTCTTCGCGAGCGCGGCGTTGACGTACGAGCCAGTGATCTTGCTACGCGCGGGGACGGCGTTGTCGTCGGTGCGCCTCCACGACGAAACGCCACAGGAGATGCCGCGGCCGACGTCGATGTAGTCGCCGAACGGGACCGTGAACATCGTCAGTGAGCTCTCGAGGTCATGAAGCCGCACGCCGATCAGCTCGCTCGACTTGTAGACGATCGGCCGAACGTACGCGTCCTCGCGGAATCCCGAGCGGCGGACGATCTCGAGGGCGATCTCGATCAGCTCGTCGACGGAGTAGCGAAGGTCGAGTCGCATCACTCGGCAGGAGCGGTGCAGCCGTGAGAAGTGCTCGCGGAGGTGCAGGCCATACAGCTGCCCGTGCTCGTCGTTCCAGTACGCGCGGATGCCCTCGAACACGCCGGTGCCGTAGTTGAAGGCGTGCGTCAGGACGCTGATCTTCGCGTCCCGTATCGGAAGGTAGCGTCCGCCGAGGAACGCCACCGCCGTCTCTGGGGCGGCGCCCCTGAGGAGGGGTGCTGTTGGTCGGGTGAGCTGCTGCACCATCGTGCCGGACTCCCATCGTCGGCCGGCGAAGGCTCGTTCGCCCACGCCGCCGACCGAATGCACTCGTCGTGCCGTCGCTTACCCCATTGTGACACTCACCGCGGCGCCGACGGCCGCCCGAATTGCGAAGATCGCGCGCGGCCCGTTACGATGCAAAACCGTCCGGTCAGACCACGCGCCGTGGGACGCGGCCGAGCAACGCGGGAGAGGCGAAGGGCGGTGAGTGGCATGCGCGATCAGCTGAGGGTACGCGGAGCCGCCCTGCTCGGCGCGCTCGTCGTCGTGGCGTCCGCGTGCGGCGGCGGCGGGGCGGGGACGCCGGCGGCCAGCGCGTCCGGCGGTGGGACTGTGGCGATGATCCAGCCGACGAAACCCGTCGAGTTCGTGATCAGCACCGCCCCCGGCGGCGGCTCGGACATCTACGCGCGATTCATGCAAGGCGTCATCGAGAAGCAGAAGCTGTCACCGCAGCCGGTCCAGCCCACCAACAAGGAGGGCGGGTCGGGCGCCGTCGCCTTCCAGTACGTCTTCGAGAAAAAGGGTGACATGCACTACATCATGATCACCCTCAACTCGTTCTTCACGACGCTCATCACCCAGAAGCTGCCGTACAAGGCCACCGACTTCACACCCGTCGCCAACCTCGCGCTCGACCCCTTCTACCTTTGGGTCAACGAGGACAGCTCGTGGAAGACGGCGGCCGATTTCGTCAAGGCCGCGCAGGACAAGGAGCTGGTCGTCGCCGGCACCGGGTCGAAGCAAGAGGACGAGGCGCTGTTCCGCCGCATTCAGGACACGGCGAAGACGAAGACGTTCAAGTACGTACCGCAGTCCGGTGGCAGCACCGTCGCGGCGGCGCTGGCCGGCCACCAGGGCGGCGTCGAGGCGACCGTGAACAACCCGAGCGAGGGCGTCGGCCTCTATCAGACCACGCCGCGCAAGGTGCGCCCGCTCTGCGCGTTCACGCCGGACAGCCCCTCTGACGGACCCTTTAAGGGCCTGGCCACGTGCAAGTCCCAGGGTCTCGACATCACCGACTACTACATCATGCGGGCCGTCATGGCCTCGCCGGGCCTCTCGGCCGGGCAGCGCGCCTTCTGGGTCGACGTGTTCAGGAAAGTCTACGACTCCGCCGACTGGCAGAAGTTCATGACCGACAACGCGCTCGATCCGCAGTTCAAGGCAGGCGCCGACTTCGAGAAGTTCATCGCCGACTACCAGAAACTGCACGAGGACATCGCGAAGAAGAACAACTGGGTCCAGTAGCGATGCGGCCGTACCAGGTCGGCACCGCGGCCTTCTTCATCGCGCTGGCCGCGGCGGCCATGCTGGACACGCGTAAGGGCGCGCTCGTCGATACCACGGGCACGGCGCCCGGCGGGATCGGGGCCGGTTTCTACCCGTTCTGGTCGGCGGCCCTCATCGCGGTCGCGGGCGTGATCGTCGCGTACGTCTCGCTCGCGCGTCCGCAGCCCGCGCAGGGCGTGTTCCGCGGGCGCGAGAGCGTCGTCTCCGTCCTAAAGCTCATCGTCCCGATGGTCGTCGCGACGACGAGCATCATCTGGCTCGGCTTCTACCTCGTCACGGGCCTGTACATGGGCTTCTTCGCGCGCTTCTTCGGACACTACCGCTGGATCTGGGTCGCGGTAATAACGCTCGCCTTTCCCCTCGCGATCTACGCGGCGTTCGAGCTCGGCTTCCGAGTGTCACTGCCGAAGAGCATCTTCTACAACTTCGGCCTTCCGTTTTGAGCTTCTTCGACGTCTTCGGCAACCTCGCCGGAGGATTCGGCGTCGCGCTTCAGCCTTTCAACATCCTCTTGCTCTTCGTCGGCGTCCTCTTGGGGCTCGTCATCGGCGTGCTCCCGGGTCTGGGCGGCACGAGCGGCATCGCGATCCTGCTCCCGATCACCGTATTCATCGCGGGGTCGGGCCCGGGCGGGCCGACGAGCGCGGTCATCCTGCTGGCCGGGCTCTACTGGGGGGCGCTGTTCGGAGGGGTCGTCACGTCGATCCTCTTCAACATCCCGGGGGAGCCGTGGGCGGTCGCCCTGCTCTTCGACGGCTTCCCACTTGCCAAACGCCTTGGCCGGCCCGGCCTCGCGCTGACGAGCTCTTTCCTGGCGTCCTTCGTCGGCGCGCTCTTCGCGACGATCCTGTTCACGTTCTTCGCGATCCCGCTGGCCGACTTCGCTCTCGCCTTCGGCCCGCCCGAGCTGTTCTCCGTGTTCCTGATGGCGTTCGCGACCCTCGTTGGGCTCGAGTCCGGCTCGCCGCTCAAGAGCATCATGATGATCGGGTTCGGCCTTCTGCTCGCGGCCATCGGTTTCGACTCGATCACGGGCGAGCCGCGGCTCACGTTCGGACAGGTGGGGCTGCTCTCGGGCATCGGTTTCGTGCCCGTCACCATCGGCCTCTTCGGGATCGGCGAGATCCTCGCGTCGGCCGAGGAGCAGGGCATCGGCTACGTCGAGCAGATCAGCGCGAAGCTCGGCCTGAAGGATCTGCTCGAAGCGATCGGCGCGATGCGCAAGCGCATCTGGATGGTCCTGACGAATGCGCTCATCGGCTTCTGGATCGGCGTCCTGCCGGGCACCGGGGCGACACCCGCATCGTTCCTCGCGTACGGCATCGCGCGCCAGTACTCGAGGAACAAGGACAACTTCGGAAAGGGCGAGATCTCAGGGATCATGGCGCCTCAAGCCGCTGCCGACGCCGCCGGCGTCGGCTCCCTGCTCCCGATGATCACGCTCGGCGTTCCCGGATCGCCGACGGCCGCGGTCATCATGGCGGGGCTGTTCATCTGGGGCCTGACGCCGGGGCCGCTCCTGTTCATCCAGCACCAGGACTTCGTGTGGGGCCTCATCGCGAGCATCTACCTCGGCCACATCCTGACGTTCATCATCTGCCTGACGGCCGTCCCCCTGCTCGCCGCGATCATGCGCGTCCCCTACGCGATCCTCACGCCGTTCATCATCATCATCTCGATCATCGGCTCGTACTCGATCAACAACAGCATGCTGGACGTCTTCATCACGCTCACCTTCGGCCTCGTCGGCTACTGGCTGCGCAAGCTGAAGTACCCCCTCGCGCCGCTCGTCGTCGCTATCGTGCTCGGCGACTCGACGGAGAGGGCGCTCCGGCAGAGCCTCATCGCGAGCGGGGGCAACCCCACCATCTTCGTCGGTAGTCCGCTCGCGGCGGTCCTGATGGCCGTGGCGATCGGCCTGCTCCTTCTCCCCGTCGTGCGCGCGCTCACGACGCGCCGCCGGCCGGCGACGGCGATGCCCGCGGTCGACCCCGACGCCCTGATCGAATAGCGCGTGACGGCCCTCGATGGCGTCGCGCTCCTCCTCGCGTTCGCGCTCATCCTCCTCGGGGCCGAGGTCTTCACGAACGGCATCGAATGGCTCGGCATCAAGCTGAACCTCTCACAGGGCGCGACGGGCAGCATCCTCGCCGCGCTCGGGACGGCGACACCGGAGACCCTCATACCGATCGTCGCGATCTTGTTCACCAACAGCGCCGAGGGCGACGACATCGGCGTGGGCGCCATCCTCGGCGCGCCGTTCATGCTCGCGACCCTGGTCATGCTGCTCATCGGCGTCACGGCATTCGTGCTCCGGAAGCGCCGCGGCCGCGATACCCTATTCGTGGATCGAGCCCATGCGAGCCGGGACCTCTCGTTCTTCCTCGTCCTATACAGCATCGCGCTCGGGCTCGCGCTCCTGCCCCGGGAGCTGCACTTCCTGAAGGGCTATCTCGGCTGGATCTTCCTTCCCGCGTACGGCCTCTACCTGTACCTCGTGCTGCGGACACCCGGGAGCAGCAGCGCCGACAGGGAGGAGGAGAAGGAGGAGCACGAGGCCTTCGACGCGCTGACCTTCGCGAGGTACCTGCGGCGCACCGCGATCGAGCCGAGGAACCCTCCGCTGTGGCTGGTCCTGGCGCAGACGCTCGTCTCGTTCGCGGCCATCGTGGTGGGCGCGCAGCTGTTCGCCTCGTTCGTGGACAAGCTCTCCACCGTCATGGGTTTCAACGCGCTCCTCGTCGCGCTCATCCTCGCGCCGCTCGCGACGGAGCTGCCGGAGGCCGCCAACAGCCTGATCTGGACCAAGGACTCCAAGGACGTCATCGCGCTCGGGAACGTCGCGGGAGCCATGGTCTTCCAGTCGACCATCCCGGTCACCCTCGGCGTGCTCCTCACGCCGTGGGAGCTCGGCCGCTTCGGCACGGTCGCCGCGGTCTTCGCGCTTGTCTCTGGGCTGATCATCTGGGCGCAGCTCCGATTCAGGGTGCGCGAGGACGCCCTGCCACTGAGCTCGCTGATGCTCGGGGGGAGCCTCTACGTCATCTTCATCGGCTACGTCCTCGCGAACGTGCTGCGCACATAGTGGCCAACTAGCCGGTGTCCGCGATCCTCGCGGGCGCCATCTTCGTCGCGGTCTACGTTCTCATCGTCAGCGAGCGGATCGACCGCACCCTCGCGGCCCTGCTCGGGGCGGTCGCGATGATCGCGCTGCGGGTTCTCGACCAGGCCGACGCCTTCGCCGCGATCGACCTCAACGTCATCTTCCTCTTGGTCGGGACGATGATCATCGCGAACATCATGGCCAAGACGGGCGTGTTCCAGTGGCTCGCCGTCGAGGCCGTGCGCCGCTCCCAGGGCCGTCCCTACCGCCTGCTCGTGGCCACCTCGCTGCTCACCGCCGTGGCCAGCATGTTCCTCAACAACGTGACGACGGTCGTGCTGCTCACGCCGGTGACCTTCTTCGTCGCCGAGCGCCTGCGCACCTCGCCGACGCCGTTCCTCATCTCGCAGGTGATCGCATCGAACATCGGGGGTGCCGCGACGCTGATCGGCGATCCGCCCAACATCCTCATCGGCAGCGCCTTCCACCAGGACTTCGGTGCCTTCCTGCTCAACGTCTTCCCGCCGATGGTCGTCGTCACGGTCGCGTACCTGGTGCAGGCACGGTGGCTCTTCCGAAGGGAGCTCGCCGAGGCCGCCTCGACGCTGGATCCCGACGACATCGAGCGGCTCGTTCAGGAGGAGCGCCGCATCGCCGACCCGGGGCTCATGCGCATCTCGCTGGCGGTCATGGGCGCGACGCTCGTGGGTTTCGTCGTGAGCCGCCCGCTCGGCCTCGGCGACGCCACGGTCGCGATGGCCGGCGCGGTAGCGCTCGTCGCGCTCGCCAGGGAGGATCTGAATGCGATCCTAAAGGAGGTCGAATGGTCGACGCTGTTCTTCTTCATCGGGCTCTTCGTCATCGTCGCGGGGGTCGCGCGCAGCGGCATCATCGCCGCGCTCGCCGAGCAGGCGATCGGCCTGACCGGGCAGAACGTCGCCGCGTCCACCTTCATCGTCCTGTGGATGAGCGCGGGCCTCTCCGCCATCGTCGACAACATCCCCTACACCGTCACCATGATCCCGCTCGTGCAGGATCTCGGACGCGCGATGGAGGCCACACCCCTGATCTGGGCACTGTCGCTCGGCGCCAACCTGGGCGGTAACGCGACCGTGATCGGCGCGTCCGCCAATATCGTGGTGTCCAACATGAGCAGATCGCGCGGCTATCCAATCACGTTCCGCGGCTACCTGCGGTACGGCATTCCCGCGACCCTGCTCAGCATGCTCATCTGCACGGTGTACGTCTGGCTCCGGTACCTCGTCCACCAGTGAAAGGGGCCTCCGCCAAGTTCGTGCTCGTGGCGGCCTTGCTCGCCGCGTGTGGGCCGAGCAAGGGCGTGATCTCGGAGACGGCCGGAGCTCCCCTCCGCGTCGGCATCGTCACGGTAGTGACGGGATCGAACGACGCCGGCTACAACGCGCTCGCGGACCTGGGCCGCCTCGACGCGGAACGCGACCTCGGCGTGCGGACGAGCCTTGCGGAGTCGAATTCGCCGGACGACTACGCGCGCGGGATCGCGGACTTCGCGGAAGACGGATACGACCTCGTGATCGCGGTGGGCGTACCCTTGGAGAACGCGACATGGAGGGTCGCGAAGCAGTTCCCGACGGTGCGGTTCGCGATCGTCGACGGCGCCCCGGAGGACGACAAGTCCGGCACCGAGAACCTGCCGAACGTCGCCAACCTTCTGTTCGCCGAGAACGAGGCCGGCTACCTCGTGGGGGTGATCGCCGCGACCATGGCGCACGACAGGGTCGGTTCGGCCATCCACGACGCCGTGTGCTCCATGGGCGACATCGCCGTGCCGCGGACAGACAGGTTCATCGCGGGCTACCAGCACGCCGTGAACGCGGTGAGCCCGACCACAAGGATCCTGAACGGCTACAGCAACGACCTCGCCGACCCGCAAAAGGCCACGGAGATCGGGCTCGACCACATCGCGCAGGGCTGCGACATCCTGTTCCAGGTCGCCGCGGGCAACGGGTACACCGAGGCCGCCGGCCGGAAGGGCGTGTACGCGCTCGGCATCGACTGGGATCGTTCCGCCTCCACGCCGGGGACCGTCATCGCGAGCGCGGTCAAACGCGTCGACCGGGCCGTGTACGCCACGGTGAAGGACCTGCGCGAGGGAAGATTCAAGGCGGGCGACAACCTCTTCGACGCGTCGAAGGACGGGATCGGCTACGGCACGCTCGCTCCGATCGTCCCCGCGTCGGCGAGGGCCGCGGCGGACCAGGCCCTCGCCGACATCAAGAGCGGCAGGATCAAGCCCAAGGCCGACCTGCAGGCCAGATGACCCTGGGCCGCTCCGTCGCGAACGGCTCCGGGCTTGACGCCTTCGACTTGCGGACCTAACGTTACTCTCCCGGTCAGACCACCTGACCAGCCGAAACTACAGGAGGTCCGCGCTTGGTGCTGATCGAGCCGATCCGGCGCAATCGGCTGTACCAGGGGATCGTCGACCAGATCCAGAGCCTGCTCGAGCGCGGTGACCTAAGACCTGGCGATCAGCTCCCGCCTGAACGAACCTTGGCCGAGCGGTTCCGGGTTTCGCGCGCCTCGGTCCGGGAGGCGCTTCGCTCGCTCGAACTCCTGGGCGTGGTGGAGACCCGCGCCGGCGGCGGCACGTTCGTCCGTGCGGGCTCGCCCGACGACCTCGCCAAACCGCTGTCCGCCCTCATGAGCCGCGGCCACGCGCTCGAGGACGTCATCGAGGTCCGGGGCCTCATCGAGCCCGCGATCGCCGCCAGCGCGGCGCTGCGGATCCGTGGCGACGAGATCCAGGAGCTCCGCGAAGTGCTCGCGCTGCAAGGGCGGCAGGTCGCCGACGGCGAGGACTACGCGGACCTGGACGCCCGGTTCCACGAGCTCGTCGGGCGAGCCGGGCGCAACGAGCTGCTGGTCACGATGCTCGGGGTCATCCAAGATGTGCTGCGAGCGTCGCGCGAGCGGTGGCTACAGACCAGCCAGCGGGCTCACGCGTCGCTCGATGCGCACCACCGGATCCTGTCCGCGATCGAGGCGCGCGATCCCGAGGCCGCACGGGCGGCCTCTGCCGAGCACATCCACGAGGTCGGCGAGGGCATCCTGCAACTGCTGACGAACGCCGAAGCCGGCGACAACCAATGGGCCACGCTGAGCGTGGAGAAAGGACAGCCATGAGCGACACCGTGGTCACGGACCCGACCTCGATCACGATCGAGGTGGTCTATCGCGGCATCTTCCAGAAGACCCTCGCGCAGCGCATCTGCCGGTCCGTCGTGCTCGCCGCGCGCAAGCGCGGGCACACGGGCACGGCGTTCGGGCGGTACGGTGACTCCCCGGAGCGCAACGGCGTACCGGCGAAGTACTTCGCCGTCGTCGCGATCAACGATCTCGAGCTCGAATCGTCCATGGCGAAGTACGAGCCGAGCGTGGTCGACATCGCGGTCGCCGTCGACGACACCCTCGTGAAGGGGGTCGAGTCGTGGGCCTGGTACGGACGGCAGCCGATCTGGAAGCCGGTCCACGCGAACGGCGCGGTGCTCGTGACGAGCGAGAAGAGGCCCGACCAGGTGCTCGCGCAGACGGACGCCGCCGAGCGCCCGTACACGCTCGGGATCGTTCCCGGCCTCGCTTCCTTCGCCGGCCTCTGGGTCTACAAGGACGACCACACCGATTACCGGGTCCTCGGAGCGCTCGCGAAGGTCGTCCCGCAGTGGGTCCGGATCGATGACGTGAAGGACCTGATCCGGGAACAGACGAAGGACGAGGGCGCCGTCGCCTCCGCCCAGCTCGGCCACGACGCGACGACGCTGCGTCCGGTCAAGCCGGGAGAAGGCACGAGCGAGCACGAGGTCCTGCAGTTCGAGAAGCCCGGCTGGACCACCATGCGCCCAGGGGTCATCGTCGACGCCCGCAAGCCGGGAGAGCGCAACCCCTACTACAAGAAGTACGGAGCGCGGACCCTGCGGCCCGTGGTCAACTTCGACACGTGCATCAAGTGCACGATGTGCTGGCTCGACTGCCCGGACGAGTGCTTCGAGGTCACCGCCGAGGGGCACTACGAGGTCGTCTACGAGGCGTGCATCGGCTGCGGTATCTGCGCACAGGTCTGCCCCGTGAAAGACTGCATCGTGATGGTCGACGAGCTGCGCTTCGAGGACAACGACGACAAGTGGCAGCTGTGGAAGACGGATCACGCCGCATACAACGCATGGTTCGAGCAGAAGACCGGCATCCCCGCGGATCCCGGCGCGGCCGCGACCGCCGGAGGTGACGAATGATCGGACGACTCTTCATCACAGGGAGGCAGGGTTAGATGGCCGTAGAAGTCAAAGCGCCGATCAGCGACGTCGATACCGAGCAGCTCGCGACGGGCTGCGAGGCCATCGCCGAGGCCATCCGCCTCGCCGACGTCGACGTGATGGCCGCATACCCGATCCGTCCCTACGACGGCGTGATGCAGGCCGCGGCGAAGCTCATCGCGAACGGCAAGATGGACGTGGAGTACATCGTCGCCGAAGGCGAGCACAGCCAGTTCGAGATCGTGAAGCACGCGTGCGCCGTCGGCTCGCGCGTGTTCGTCGGGTCCTCGGGCGTCGGCTGGTTCTACGCGTTCGAGGCGATCGCGGTGACCGCCGGGCTGCGTCTCCCGGTGGTCGCGATCTGCGGCAACCGCGCACTCGACGATCCGGGCGCGTTCGGGTGCGAGCACAACGACGCGCTCGCCGTCCGCGACCTCGGCTGGCTGCTCTGCTGGGCCGAGACGGCGCAGGAGTCGCTCGACTTCGCGCTCATGGCCTGGCGGGTCGGTGAGGACAAGCGGGTCTCACTGCCGGTCGCCATCGGCCTCGACGGGGCCTTCCTTACCCACTCCCAGCAGATCGTGAGGATCCCGACACAGGCCGCGGTCACGAGCTTCCTGCCGAAGTTCGACCTCGGCGACCGGCTCCTGCACCCCGACAACCCGATCACGATCGCGCCGCAGGTCGACCAGGATTGGCTCATGGAGATCCGCCGCCAGAGCGACAACGCGATGCGCCAGGCGCTCACCGTGATCACCGAGGCGCATGCCGACTTCAAGCGGCTCTTCGGACGCGGCGGGGACAACCCGTTCCTCGACGAGTACATGACGGACGACGCCGAGATCGTGTTCTTTGGACAGGGCACGCTTTCGCTCCCGATGAAGGTCGCGATCCGCCGGCTGCGCAAGCAGGGCCACAAGGTCGGCCTCGTCCGCCTGAAGTGGTTCCGTCCCTTCCCGACCGAGGAGATCGTGAAGAGCCTCAGCCGGTTCAAGGCGATCGGGGTCATCGACCGCGACTACAGCTTCGGATCGCCGTATTACGCGGGCGTTCTGTACCACGAGCTCCGCTCCGCGCTGTACTCGCTCCCCAACCGACCCACCGTCGTCGGCTTCATCGCCGCCCTTGGCGGACGCGAGATCGAGCAGCCCATGGCCGTGGAGATCTTCGAGAAGACGATGGCCGCGGCGAACGGCGACCTGCCCAGTGGCGACGTCTGCCACTGGATCGGCGTCCGGGACTAGATAGAAGGAGAAGACCGCATGGCAGTGGATACCGCGCTTCCGCAGATCAAGGGCGTCAAGGACGTCCCGTACGACGAGCTGTTCGTGTCCGGCCACCGGACGTGCCAGGGCTGTGAGTCGGCGCTCGTGATGCGCCACATGGTCAAGGCCTCGGGACCGCGGACGATCGTCCTCGGCTCCACGGGCTGCATGTACGTCGCGAACACCACCTACTACACGACCCCGTGGGTGGTGCCGTGGATGCACACCCAGCTCGGCTCCTCAGGCTCGGCGGCGCTGGGTACGGCCGCCGGCCTCAAGGTGCTCATGCGCAAGGGCAAGATCAAGGACGAGAAGATCAACGTCATCGCGTTCTGCGGCGACGGCGGCGGGGCCGACATGGGACTCGGCGCGATCTCGGCGACGCTGACCCACAAGGAGTACGACTGCCTCGTCCTCCTGTACGACAACGAGTCGTACGCGAACACGGACATCCAGCTCTCGAGCCAGACCCCGTACGGCGCGGTCACGACGTTCTCGCCATCCGGCACGGACAAGCGGCTCATGCACACCCGCTGGAAGAAGA
>JALYKU010000037.1 GCA_030774595.1 Chloroflexota bacterium
GAGGACCTCGCGCTCGATGAGATCGATGCGCTCGTGCTCGGCAGCGTCGTCCCACCGCTCACCCAGTCCTTCACGCGCCTCGCGGAGCGCTATCTCGATCGCGCCGCGTTCATCGTTGGGCCGGGCATCAAGACCGGTGTCCGTCTGCGAGTAGACAACCCATCGGAGGTCGGCGCCGATCGCATCGCGAACACGCTCGCCGCTCACCGTCGGTACGGCGGGCCCGCGGTCGTCGTCGACTTCGGCACGACGACGAACTTCGACGTCGTGAGCGCGGAGGGCGATTTCCTCGGCGGCTCCTTCGCGCCCGGGCTCGAGGTCTCCGCGGAGTCGCTCTTCGGTCGTGCGTCGCGGCTCTTCCGCGTCCCGCTCACACCGCCCGCGACGGCGATCGGAAAGAACACGGCCGACTGCCTGCGCTCCGGGATCGTGTTCGGATACGTCGGGCTCGTCGAAGGCCTCCTCGCGCGGATCATGGCCGAGCTTCCCGCGAAGCCGACGGTGATCGCGACCGGCGGCCTGGCGTCGACGATCGCGCCGCTCGCGAAGGGCATCGAGAAGGTCGACGAGGATCTCACGCTCGAAGGCCTGCGTCTGCTGTACGAGCTGAACGCCTGATGGAAGCGCTGCGCGGTCGTTTCATCGTGCTCGGCGTCACCGGCTCGATCGCCGCGTACAAATCGGTCGAGCTGGCGCGCCGTCTGACGCAGGCCGGCGCGACGGTCCAGGTCGTCATGTCGCGATCGGCCGCTGAGTTCGTGCGGCCGCTCACCTTCCAGGCGGTCACCTACCGCCCGGTCGAGATCGAGATGTTCCAGATCCAGGACGAGCGCGCGGCGGGCCACATCGCGATGGGCCGCCAGGCCGACGTCGTCGTGATCGCGCCGGCCACCGCGCACGTCCTCGCGCGGCTCGCGAACGGCTTCTCCGACGACCTCATCGCGACGACCGTGCTCGCGACCGACGCGCCGATCGTCCTCGCGCCCGCGATGGAGACGCACATGTGGCAGAACGCCGCGACGCAGGCGAACGTCGCGACCCTCCGCGCGCGCGGCGCGCGCATCGTCGAGCCGGAGTCGGGTCCGCTCGCGTCCGGCGATATCGGCCCGGGCCGGCTCGCGTCGCTCGAGCGCATCGAGACTGCGATCGCGGAGGCGCTCACGGGCTCGCAGGCGCTCGCCGGCCGCCGCGTCGTCGTGACCGCGGGTCCGACGCTGGAACCGATCGATCCGGTGCGCTTCGTCTCGAATCGTTCGAGCGGGAAGATGGGCTACGCGATCGCAGCGGCCGCTGCTCACGCGGGCGCGGAGGTGTTCCTCGTCTCGGGACCGACGGCGCTGCGGGCGCCGGCCGGAACCCAGCTTGTGCCGATCGAGACCGCGGAGCAGATGCGCGATGCCGTGCTGGGACTGCTTCCGAACGCGGACGCCGTGGTCATGGCGGCGGCGGTCGCGGATTACCGGCCCATCGAAACGATGGAGCGAAAGATCAAAAAGCGCGACGCCGGCAAGGAGCTGAGCCTGCGGATGACGGAGAACCCCGACATCCTGAGGGCGATCGTGGCCGCGCGCCGTCCCGGCGCGATCGTCGTCGGCTTCAAGGCCGAGACCGGCGACGCGACGGCGGAGGCCGGGCGAATGCTGCGCGAGAAGAAGCTCGACCTCGTCGTCGCGAACGACGTGAGCGAACCGGGCTCGGCCTTCGGATCGGACACCGACCGCGTCACGTTCGTGAGCGCCGATGGCGTCGAGGCTCTGCCGCTGCTCGCGAAGACCGAGGTCGCGCGCCGCCTTATCGCGAAGCTCGCCGAGCGACTGGCGCGTTAGGGCCGCACCGCCTGCGGGAAATCGAAGATGCGGTCCGGGTCGTACTTGGCTTTGACCTGCCGGAGCCGCGCGTAATTCGCGCCCCAGTACGCGTCCTCCCAGTCGGGCAGCTCCGGGTCCGCGTAGTTCACGTAGGCGCCCGGACCGATAAGTGGGCGGACAGTCGCGTGTAATTGCCGAAGCCACGAAGCGGTGGCATCGGCGACCGCCCCCGGCGCGGCGGCGCCCCAGCTTCCGTAGAGCTGCGCGATCGCGAACGCGCTGCGATGGACGAAGGCTGTGTCGGACGGAGCGACGCGAGATACGGCTCCGCCGAGCGAGTCGAGCAAGACCGCGGCGCTGCCGACGTCCGAACGTCCGATGACCGAGCCGACGCCATCGACGAGGGCCGCGGTCGCGCTGCTCGACAGGGCGGTCGGCGCGACGACCGATCTCGCGATGAACGTGTCGCGACCGAGTTGTCCTTCGGGCGTCGTTCCCTGCAGGTGGCACTGCGCGACCGAGCGTCCGAGACATCCCGCCTCGAGGAGCATCACGTCGCGGTAGCTGCGAGTCCCGGACTCGCGGTAGCTCGGCGCGCCTGCCAGCGCGACGAGACCGTCAAGCTGCGAGCTGATGTCGCGCGCGCTGCCGGTGTGGACCGCGTGGATCGAGACCGACCCGCCGCTGGTGCCCGCCTCCAGATGCAGCGTCGACCACAGCGGGTCCGGAGCACGCGACATCCATGCTTGCCAGCCGGCGATGACCGCGGCGGCGCGCGCCCACGGCCAGGTGAGAAAGCCGAGGGCGAGGTCACCGACCGCGTGTGTCCGCACGGTGAGCGAGGTCACGACGCCGAAGCTTCCCCCGCCGCCGCCGCGGAGGGCCCAGAAGAGATCCGGTTCGCGTGTCGTGTCGCACTCACGCACCTGGCCGTCCGCGGTCACGACCTGCGCCGCGACAAGGTCGTCGCAGGTGAGACCCCATGCGCGCGACAGAACGCCGACGCCGCCGCCGAGCGTGAGTCCCGTGACGCCGACCGTCGGACAGCTGCCTGCGGGAACGCCCTGGCCGCGCGCCGCGACCGCGTCGTAGAGATCGATGAGCCGGACGCCGGCGCCGACGA
>JALYKU010000038.1 GCA_030774595.1 Chloroflexota bacterium
CCTGCGCGCGCTGCTCCAGGCTGGCCTGCGCGCCGGCGCTCACCGCCGCGGCGCGCGCCCGTGTCACCTCCTCGAACACGCCCCGCTCATGGGCGGCGTAGCCCTTGACCGTCTCCACGAGGTTCGGTATGAGGTCGTGGCGGCGCTTCAGCTGCACGTCGATGTCGGCCCACGCCTCGCGCACGCGCTGCCGCAGCGTAACGAGCCGGTTGTAGCCGAGTATCAGGAAGAGCGCGAGCACGACGAGGATGACGACGATGATGATGAGCTCCACGTGCCCTCCTCTTACCGGGGCGACCGGCGCGGAAAGGATAGCGGCGCCCGGGACACCTCCGCCGCTAGGCGGCTGGTCGACGGTCTAGAGGAGCAGCTCGCGGACCGCGGCGGCGATGTGCGATGCGGAGATGCCGGCGGCATCGAGCAGCTCGGCCGGTTTGCCGGAGCCTGGCATCTCGCGGACCGCGAGATGCCGCACGTGCGCCGCTTCCACGCCGGCCTCCGCCAGGGAGGCGAGCGCCGCGTCTCCGATCCCGCCCTCGGCCCAGTGATCCTCGACGATCACGAGGCGGCCGCCGGTCGCGCGGGCCGCGGCGACGAGCGCGTCACGGTCGATGGGCTTCACCGTGTAGGCGTCAATGAGCCGCACTGCCACGCCGTCCGCGGCCAGCTCGTCGGCGGCCTTCAGCGCCTCGTGCACCGTGATGCCCGCCGCGATGATCGCGACCCTGTCGCCGGCCTCCCCGCCGCGGAGGATCTTGCTCCCGCCGATCGGGAAGATCTCGTCCGGGCCGTAGAGGATCGCGGTCTTCTCGCGCGTCGTGCGGATGTAGCTGATCCCCTCGCGGTCGGCCATCTCGACCACGAGCTTCGCCGCCTGGTTCGCGTCGCACGGGTACAGCACGGTGCTTCCGTGCACCGCGCGCATCATCGCGAGGTCCTCGAGCGCCATCTGCGATGGGCCGTCCTCGCCGATCGACACGCCCGCGTGGGAGCCGGACAGCCGGATGTTCGCGCGGGAGATCGCGGCCATGCGGATGAAGTCGTACGCGCGGGTGAGGAAGGCCGCGAAGGTGGAGGCGAAGGGCACGAGGCCGACGACCTGCATCCCAACGGCAGCGGCGACGAGCTGCTGCTCCGCGATGTACATCTCGAAGAAGCGCTCCGGGTGGGCCTTCTTGAAGTCCTCGGCGTGCGTGGAGTTGCTGACCTCGGCGTCGAGCGCCACGACGTTCGCGCGCGCCGCGCCGAGCGCGGTGATCGCCTCGCCGTACGCCTTCCGCGTCGCGAGCGGCTCGTCGTGGCGCTTGAGCTGAGGGTGGACGGCGCCGGCCACGACCGCGGGGTCCAGGGCCCGGGACGCTGCACCGTGAAGGCGCGCGACGGCTCGTCGCCGATCTCGGCGAGCGCGGCCTTCTCCTGCTCCGGGTCGAGCGTCTTGCCGTGCCAGCCGAGCTGGTCCTCGAGAAAAGAGACGCCCTTCCCCTTGATGGTCCGCGCGATGATCGCCGTGGGACGGGTCGCCTCCTCGGCGCGCGACAGCGCCTCGTCGATGTCGGAGAGGTCGTGTCCGTCGATGACGATCGGCTGCCAGCCGAAGGCCTGCGCCCGGGCGGCGTACGTGTCGGTGTCCCACTGGAGCTCCGTCGGTCCGCGCTGGCCGAGACGGTTGATGTCGAGGATCGCGATCAGGTCGTTCAGCGCCTCATGGCCGGCGTGGTCGAACGCCTCCCAGATGGACCCCTCGGCGCTCTCGCTGTCGCCGACCAGCACCCACACGCGATACGGCGCGGCGAGCACGCGCTTTCCAGCGAGCGCGACACCGACGCCGATGGGGAGGCCCTGGCCGAGCGACCCCGTCGCGACGTCGACCCACGGCAACAGGGGTGTGGGGTGGCCCTCCATGCGGCTGCCGAACTTGCGGAAGCTCATGAGCTCGGCATCGTCGATCGCGCCGGCCGCGCGGAACATCGAATACAGCAGCGGCGACGCGTGGCCCTTCGAGAAGATCAGGTGATCGTTCGCGCCCTCCTCGGGGCGCGCGAAGTCGTAGCGAAGGTGCCCCGCGAGCAGCACCGCCATCAGGTCCGCCGCCGAGAGCGAGGACGTGGGGTGCCCTGAACCCGCCGCGCTCGAGCAGCGGATGCTATCGGCCCGAAGTTGGCGCGCCAGGGAGCGGTACGTGTGCAGGCGGACCGGGGTCTCGAGCGCGGTCGTCACGGCGCAACGTTATCGCACAATGGGGCCGGCCGGACGGATGACGGCGTAGCCGGGCGAAATGCGGCGGGCGGCCGCGGAAGGGGCGACGGCGTGCAGCTGGGGCTCTACGGACTGGGGCGGATGGGCGGGAACATGGTCACGCGGCTCGCGCGTGGCGGGCACACCGTGGTCGCTGGTAACCGCAGCCCCGGGCCGGTCGAGGAGGCCGAGCGCGACGGGGCGACGGGCGCGCACTCGGTCGAGGAGATGGTGGCCAAGCTCGAAGCTCCGCGCGTGCTGTGGTCCATGGTCCCTTCGGGCGACGTGACCGAGCACACGCTCGCGGAATTCGCCGATCACGCCGCGCCGGGAGACGTCTTCGTCGACGGCGGTAACGCGAACTTTCGGGACTCCATGCGGCGAGCCGACATGTACGCGAAGCGAGGTTTCCATTTCCTCGACGTCGGTGTGTCCGGCGGCATCTGGGGATTGGAGGTGGGCTACTGCATGATGGTCGGGGGTCCGAAGGAGGCCGTGGACCGGCTGCGGCCGGCGCTCGACACGCTCGCGCCGCCGAACGGCTGGGCGCACTTCGGGAAGAGCGGCGCGGGCCACTTCGTGAAGATGGTCCACAACGGCATCGAGTACGGGATGATGCAGGCCTACGGAGAGGGCTTCGAGCTGCTGCACGCGTCGGAGTTCGAGCTAGACCTCAAGCAGGTGGCAACGGTGTGGAACCAGGGGAGCGTCGTGCGCTCGTGGCTCCTCGAGCTGGCGGAGCGTGCCTTCGAGGAAGAGGGGACGGACCTCGCCGGCATCAAGGGATGGGTCGCGGATTCCGGCGAGGGGCGTTGGACGATCAAGGAGGCGATCGACCACGACGTGCCGATGACCTCGCTCGCGCACGCGCTGTTCGCGCGCTTCGTGTCGCGGCAGGACGACTCCTACGCCATGAAGGTGGCGGCGGCGCTGCGCAACCAGTTCGGTGGCCATGCGGTCAAGAAGGAATGAGGCGCCGCTGATGGCGACCGCCGTCGTCAATCCGCTCCGCGCGGGCCCCCGGCTGGCGCGCACACCAGAACCCGCGGTGCTGGTGATCTTCGGCGGCTCCGGCGACCTCGCGGGGCGCAAGCTCGTTCCGGCTCTGTACAACCTCGAGCTGCGGC
>JALYKU010000039.1 GCA_030774595.1 Chloroflexota bacterium
GTGGTCATCACGACCGGAACGAGCGAGGCGAATTTCCTCGCGCTCATGACGCTCGTGTCGTCCGGCGACGAGGTCGTCGTCGTGATGCCGAACTACATGCAGGTGCATGGCATCGCGCAGGGCCTCGGCGCGCGCGTGCGCGAGGTGTGGCTGCGCGAGGAGAAAGGCTGGCGCATCGATCTCGACGCGCTGGCGGCGGCGGTGAACGAGCGCACCAAGCTCATCTGCGTCTGCACGCCGAACAATCCCACCGGGCAGGTCCTGACACGCAGCGAGGTCCAGCTCATCGTCGCGATCGCGGCGAAGCACGGCGCGTGGATCCTGTCCGACGAGGTCTACCGCGGCGCGGAGCTGAGCGGAACGGAGAGCGCGTCGTTCTCGGGACGCGGCGAGCGCATCGTCGTCACCGGCGGCCTATCAAAGGTCTACGGGCTCCCCGGCCTGCGGATCGGCTGGCTCGTCGCGCCGGAAGCCGAGGTCGAGGCCGCGCTGCGCCTCAAGGACTACACGACGATCGCGCCGGCGACCCTGTCGGAAGCGCTGGCGGAGATCGCGCTCGAGCGGCGCGCCGAGCTCATCAAGCGCGCGCGCTTCATCCTCGGTGAGCGCTGGCCGAAGCTCGAGGACTGGGCGGCGACCCATTCGCGCGAGCTCCACTGGACTCCGCCGCAGGCCGGGGGCGTGTGCTTCTTCAGCTACCAGTTCCCGATCGAGTCGATGGCGTTCGTCGACCGGCTCATCCGCGAGTACTCGACCATGGTGGTGCCCGGCATCCATTTCCGCGCCGAGCGGCACCTGCGCGTCGGGTTCGGAATGGAGTCGCGGATCCTTCATGCCGGACTGGCGGCGATCGACCGCTTGCTCGCGTCGCTCGGGGACTAAGTCGCCCATACTCTGGCTCGCCCAGCAGGGCAGCACACGGAGGTAGCTCATGACCATCACCGTCAGCCTTCTGCTCACGCTCATCGCACTCGTCTGCGGCGTTCTCATGCTCGTCTCGGGGCGCTGGTCGAGGGCGCCGCTCGCGGCCATCGCGATCATCTGCCTGGCACTGGTTCAGAGCGGTCTCATAAAGATGTAGAAGGGGCTTCAGCGCGCTCGGGAGGCTTCCAGACAGGCGACCGAGCCGCCTAAGATGCCCTCGATGGCGGCTCGTCCGCTGCATCTCTTCGAGGCCGGTGTGGTCACGGAGACCCGCTTCGCGGGGATGGCGGCCGCTCCTGGCGCGCTCTCCGAGCATTTCGTCCGACGACTCGGGCCGGAGAAACACGTCCGCGTCCCGTTCAACCCCCGGGACCGCTGGGTAACCGCGGCGCGCGAGGCGTGCCGCACGCTCGGCGACGCGATCGGGTCCTCAATGCGGGCCGGGGCGATCTGCGGGGTGCTCGGCGGCGAATGCACGCTGGTCGCCGGCTCCTTGGCCGGCGCGATCCCGGTCGAGCCGGACCTCGCTCTCGTCTACTTCGACGCCCACGGGGACTTCAACACCCTCGCGACGACGCCGTCCCACTACGTCGGTGGCATGTGCCTCGCGCACGTCTGCGGCCGATCGGTCGCGCCGCTCCTGTGGCCGGGCTCGCACAAGATCGCCGAAGAGCGCGTCGCGCTCGTCGGAGGTCGCGCCCTGGACGCTGGCGAGGCGGCGAACCTCGATCGCTCGAAGCTGACGCGCATCCGCTTCGATGCGGAGCAGGCCGACACCGCGGGCATCATCGGTTTCGCGCGCAAACGGAAGATCTGGCTGCATGTGGACATCGACGTTGTCGATCCGGCCGAAGTCGGCGCGGTCGTGTTCCCCGCCCCTGGCGGCGTGTCCCTCGCGCTGCTCGGCGAGGCGATCACATCGCTCGCGTCGGTCGCCGACATCCGCGGCTTCGAGATCTGCGGCTACGATCCGACACGGGATCCAAAGGGAGCGCTCCCGCCCCTGATCGCCGATCTCTTCTCAGCGCTGAGGGCCAAGGTTCTCGCCTAGCATCCGGCCGTGCCCACGCGGACCGTCGACCTCACGCTCACTCTCAAGGACGGACTGCAGACGTGGGACATCAAACCGCCGTTCACGATGCTCCCGTACATGAACGCGGCGACGTTCAAGCTCGGCTTTTCGACGAAGCTCCTGATCATGGAAGACCACACCGGCACGCACGTCGATGCATCGCTTCATTTCTACGACGGCGCGCGCCGCACGCCGCGCGGCAGGTCGATCGCGGAGCTGCCCCTCGAGAAGCTGTACGGGGAAGCCGTATGCATCGACGTGAGCGCGAAGCCCGCGCATGAACCGGTTACGGCGGAGATGCTCGCCGCGGCCGTGAAGAAGCAGAGCATCGAGATCCGGAGGGACGACATCGTGCTGATCCGCTTCTGGTCAGGCACCTGGGGCGGTGATGCGTTCCTGGCGGCGCGCGGCCTTGCAAAGGATGCGTGCGAGTGGCTGCTGGAGCGCGACGTGAAATGCGTCGGCGTCGATCATCCGAACCTCGAGGGCCGCGTTGCCGAGGAATTCGGCAACGCCGATTGCCCCGGGCACGTCCTCTTTCTCCATCCGGATCGCGAGATCCCGAACATCGAGAACCTGGTCGGGCTCAAAGCTCTTCGAGGAAAGCGGTTCCGGTTTTTTGGGCTACCGCTGAAG
>JALYKU010000040.1 GCA_030774595.1 Chloroflexota bacterium
GCTCGACATCGTGACGTTCCCCAACCGCGGCGAAGGGCTTGGCCGCGCAGTGATCGAGGCGTCGGCGTGCGGCCGTCCGATCGTCGCATCGGGATCTCTCGGCGGCGCGGGACTCGTCGATGCCGACTCCACTGGCCGGCTCGTGCCGCGGCGGTCACCGGACGCTCTCGCCGCCGTACTCGAGGAGCTCTTGCTCGATGAGCCGCTCAGGCACGAGCTGGGCGAGAATGCGCGCCGGCACGCGGAAGAGCGTTTCGACGCCACACGCAACGGGCGCGCAGTGATGGACATCTACGAGAAGGTGCTCGCGCAGGCGTGACCGCACGTCCCCGCATCGTCGTCGTATCGCCCTACGGCCGCGAGTACGGCCCGCCGCGAACGCTCGAGCACGTCGCGCGCGCGATCCGGATCAGCGGCTACGAGCCCGTCTGCGTCGTGCCGCAAGGCGCGACGGTGACGCCGAAGCTGCAGGAGATGGAGCCGGAGATCCATCGCGTCGAAAGGCTCTCGACGATCCCGCGGACGGGCAACCCGCGCCGTCTCGCCGCGTTCATCGACGACCACCTGGCCGCGGCCGACCGGATCGTCGAGATCGCGAAGTTGCACGGGGCGGCAGCTATCTACTCGACTTCGGAGGCAATCTTTTGCGGCGGAATCGCGGCACGTCGCCTGAAGATCCCGAGCATGGCGCACGTGATCGGAATGTCGATCGCGTCTCCCCGGTGGGGAGCCGCGGTTTACATCCGCCTCCTTCGGTCGCTCAACGACACGTTCGTCGCCTGCTCCTCCGCCGTGGCCGACATGCTCGAGTCGTCGGGCGTGCAGGACAACCGGATCGCCGTCGTTCACAACGGGATCGAGGTTGCCGAGATCGACGAGGCGCTCGCGGCCGGCGGCTCGACCGTTGACGGCGACGGCCCGCGGATCGGCATGTTCGCCGCCTATGACTCACGGAAGGGCCACGAGCTCTTCGTCGAAGCGGCCGCGCGCGTCGCGCGCGAACGGCCTGACGCGCGTTTCTTCCTGGTCGGCGCGGTACTCGAAGGGCAGGCGGAGAGCATCGCGTTCGAGCAGCGCGTCACGAGAATGGTCGATTCGTTGGGTCTCGGCAGCCGCTTCGTCAGACCCGGTTACGTGACGGTCCCGGAGGTCTACCGCTGGATCGACGCGATGGACGTGATCGTGGTTCCGTCGAAAACGGAGGCGTTCGCGCACGCGCTGCTCGAGGCGATGGCGTGCCGCCGTGCAGTCGTCGCGACGGCGATCGAGGGAAATCTCGACGCGTTTGTCGACGGTCATTCCGGCGTGTACGTGCCCCGCAAGGGTGAAGCGCTCGCCCGCGCGATCACGTCGCTCCTGGCGGATCCCGACCGGCGCGAGCGACTCGGAGAGGCCGCGCGCCGGCGCGTCGAGCTCCTCTTCGACGTCAACGTCACGCTTTCGTGCCTGGCAGACGCGCTCGGAGCAGCGTTGGGCGACTCCACCGCTACACCGGCAGCGGCGTGAAGGAGGGCGCAGGGCGCGAATTGAGGCTCCATCTCGGGTGCGGCTCCACCGTCGTCCCCGGCTGGGAAAACATCGACAAGTCACCCTCGATCGTGCTCGCGCGCGTGCCGGGCATGCGCCGCACCCTGGCCGCCCTCGACGTCCTCACGCCGGAGCAGGGGAACGCGGTGTTTCCGAGCGGCATTGTCCGCGCGGACGTGCGGCGCGGCCTTCACTACGAAGACGCGACGGTGCGTTACATCTACAGCTCTCACATGATCGAGCACATGCCGCGGTGGCAAGGGCTCGCTCTCGTCAAAGAGTGCCGACGCGTTCTGATGCCCGAGGGGGTTCTCAGGCTCGCCACCCCCGACTTGGCACAGGTCGTTGATGCTTACCGCAGCGGCGTGAAAGGTGGCGCCGCGACCGCGGCGGACGCGTTCATGGGCGGGCTCGGCACATTCCTCGAGCAGCCCGGATCCAGGGTCCAGCGCATCCTCCAGCGGCTGTTCGTCGCACCGCATCAGTGGCTCTACGACGAGCAGTCGCTCACCGTCCTGCTGGAAGAGGCTGGCTTCTTCGACATCGGCGTGCGCGGGTTCCGCGATTCGGCGGTTCCAGATATCGCGCTACTCGAGCATCGAGACGGCCTGTTTGTGGAAGCGAGGCGAGCGCGAGTCGCGGCGCATGAAGTCGCGCAGCGTACGGAGAATCGGATCGAAACCGCTAGGGAGCCGTGATTGCTCGTCACGAATGCCGCGTAAATCCGCCGCGCTCGAGTGTCGCCCGCACTGCGGCGAGGAATGAATCCGCCGCGCGGTCGACTGTGAAC
>JALYKU010000041.1 GCA_030774595.1 Chloroflexota bacterium
AATAGACACCGTGCGGCAAACGTGCCGTCCTTACGCGGTTTTCCACGGCGATGGTGAATCACGAGCTGTGACCGACTCACCTTCACCACCACGTCAGTCGCGCGATTCCCCTCGAAGATCTGCGCCACCGGTTCCCCTTGGGTCGCAGTTTCCACGGTGACGAGCGCATCGAGCGCCGGGACGCCCGCTCGCGCGAGCGCCTGCGGCCACTACCAACGGCGCGCGACGTGTGCGCGAATGACCTGTCGCGTTACTCAGCGCGATACCGGCTGCTGCTGCGTGAGACAGTGCAGCGTGCCGAGCCCCCACACGAGATCCACCGCGTGAATCCCCACCACCTCGCGCCCCGGAAAGAGCTCGGCGAGTGTGTTCAGCGCGAACCGGTCGTTGCGATCATTGAAGGTCGGCACGAGCACGACATCGTTCGCGATATAGAAGTTCGCGTAGCTCGCCGGCAGCCGTTCGTCGTTCATGGTCACCGGGCGAGGGAAGGGAAGGTGAACGACGCGGAGCCCACCAGGCCAGTCGCGCGCCGCGTGCGCGAGACGACGCACGTTGTCCATCGAGCGCGGGTGATTGTCATCGGCCGGATCTTCCTCTACCGCGAGCACGATCGTGCGCTCATCCGTGAAGCGGGCAATGTCGTCGACATGGCCGTGCGTATCGTCGCCGACGCACCCCTCGCCGAGCCAGATCGTGCGCGTGATGCCGAGGTAGTGCGCGAAGGCGCGCTCGTAGTCGGCGCGCCCGAGGCCGGGATTACGCTTCTGTACGCCCGAGAGAAGCCATTCCTCCGTAACGAGCAGCGCACCCGCGCCATTCGTGTCGATCCCGCCGCCCTCCAGCACGAGACGCCCACCGCCATCCGGGCGGAGGGCCTCTTCGCGATCCATGCCGGAGAGCTCCGCGATGCGGATGCCGATGAGCTCATCGCGCGCGAAGTTGTCGTACTTCGCCCACGCGTTGAAGCGCCAGCGCACCCAGTGTGCCGTGCCGTTCGGGGCGATGACAGCGGTGGGGGCCGAGTCGCGCAGCCACACGCGATCGGTGCCGGCGACGTGAAGACCGACTTTCCTGAGATCCACCCCGTGTGCGACGAGCGCCCCGCGCGCCTCATTCTCCACCGTCTCATCATCGCACAGCACCTCGACGCGCTCGTGGCCGTGCAGCGCGCGCACGATCTCCGCGTACACCCAGGGAATCGGCTCGAACTTTCCCGGCCAGTCTGCTCGATGGTGCGGCCAGCCGATCCACGTCGCTGCGTGCCGCTCCCATTCGGCGGGAATTCGTTGCGCGGGAAAGTGCGCCTCCTCCTCGCGCGTGGCGTAGATGTCGCGACCGCCTCCGCTCACCCGATGTAGCGGTTGAGGATTGGCCCGTAGGCATCGATACGCCGGTCGCGGAGAAAGGGCCAGTTGCGGCGCGTGTACTCGATCGCCGCGGGATCGCAGACCGCGGTGAGAATGGCGGGCTCGGTACCCGCCTCCGCAATGATGCGTCCGTACGGGTCGCACACGAACGAGTGGCCGAAAAACTCGAGACCGTCGGTTCCCGGCTCGGGCTCGAATCCCACGCGGTTCACCGCCGCCACGTATACGCCGTTCGCGATCGCGTGTGCGCGCTGCGCCGTGCGCCAGGCGTCGGCCTGCGCGGCTCCCCATTCCTCTTTTTCCTTCGGATGCCAGCCGATCGCGGTTGGATAGAAGATCACCTGCGCCCCCATCAACGCGGTGATGCGGGCGGCCTCGGGATACCATTGGTCCCAGCAGATGAGCACGCCAATGCGCGCGACGCGCGTGTCGAAAGTGTGAAAGCCCGCCGGCGGTCTCGATTCGTCGTGCTGGTAGATCTCGCCGGGAGTGAAATAGTACTTCTCGTGGTAGAGCGGATCGTCGGGGATGTGCATCTTGCGGTACGTGCCGAGTAACGCGCCGCCGGCGTCGATGACCGCGGCGGAGTTGTGATAGACGCCCGGCCCGCGCTTCTCGAAAATCGGGACGATGAGCACGACGCCCAGCTCGCGCGCGATCCCCTGCATTCGCTCGACGACGGGCCCGGGAATCGGTTCGGCGAGATCGAAGCGCTCGGCGTCGGTCACTTTGCAGAAATACGGCGCGTTGAAGAGCTCCTGCAGACAGATGATCTCCGCACCGCGCGCGGCAGCCTCGCGGATCCCGCGTTCGGCGTTGTCGACCGCGATGGCCGCATCGGCGGGCACCGCCTGTTGGACGAGCCCAATGG
>JALYKU010000042.1 GCA_030774595.1 Chloroflexota bacterium
GTCCTCGGTCCCGCCGGCCTCGCCTCCGCCGCGGTCGCCGCCGAGGGCGTCCTCCACGCGACCGCTGACCGCGCATGGGTGCTGCCCTCGATCGATCTCCTCGAAGAGGGCTCCGCTTCCCGATCAGGCAGGGACGAGGTCATGCGCAACACGCGCGTGATCGAGGAAACGCTGCTCCACTTCAATATCGTCGCGAAGGTCGTCGAGGTCAGCGTCGGCCCGGTCGTGACCCGGTACGAGCTCAAGCCGGCGGCGGGCGTGAAGCTCTCGCGTATCGAGGCGCTGTCGGACGACCTGTCGCTCGCGCTCGCCGCGCGCAGCCTCCGCATAGAGGCTCCCGTACCAGGGAAAAGCGTTGTCGGCATCGAGATCCCGAACCTGGCCATCGGCCTGGTCTCGCTGCGCGACGTCGCCGAGACCGCGACCTTCCGCGACGCGACGGGCACCCTCACCGTCGCGTGCGGGCGCGACGTCGCGGGATCGCCGATCGTGCTCGACCTCGCGAAGCTGCCGCACCTTCTCGTCGCCGGCCAGACCGGCTCGGGCAAGAGCGTGTGCATCTCGTCGATGATCTGCAGCCTGCTGATGAACGCGACGCCCGACCGCGTCCGTCTGCTCATCGGCGACCTCAAGCGCGTGGACTTCACCGGCTTCAAGGGCCTGCCGCACCTGGTCGTGCCGATCATGACCGAGCACGACAAGATCTTGAACGCGCTGTACTGGGTGACGGGCGAGATGGACCGACGCTATCGCCTCTTCGCCCGCGCGAGCGCGCGCAACATCGCGAGCTACAACGAGTCGCGGAGCGGCCCGGACAAGATCCCGTACATCGTCTTCATCATCGACGAGCTCGCGGACCTGATGCTCCAGGCACCGATCCAGGTGGAGAAGCAGATCACCCGCGTCGCCCAGCTCGCGCGAGCGACGGGGATCCACCTCGTGCTGGGGACGCAGCGGCCCTCGGTGGACGTGATCACGGGCCTGATCAAGGCGAATATCCCCGCGCGGATCGCCTTCGCGACGGCCTCATCGATCGATTCGCGGACGATCCTCGACATGACCGGCGCGGAGAAGCTCCTCGGCCGCGGAGACATGCTCGTGCTCCCGCCCGACAAGGCCAAGCCGATCCGGGCGCAGGGGGTCTTCGTTTCGGACCGGGACGTCGGCGCGGTGACCGGGCACTGGAAGGAGCAGGGCGGTCTGGATCTCCATCCCGAGGTCCTCGAGGATCCCGACAAGGGCGGGGGATGGCGGGACGACGGAGGCGACGGCGACATCGACGACGATCGCTACGAAGAGGCCGTGGAGATCGTCAAGCGCGCGGGGCAGGCATCGGTGTCGATGCTCCAACGCAAGATGACCGTCGGTTTCGCGCGCGCCGGGAGGCTCATCGACGTCATGGAGCAGCACGGCGTCATCGGGCCCGCGAAGGGCCCGGGCAAGATGCGCGAGGTCTACGGTGGGGCGCCGCCCCGGCGCCCGGCCGGCGACGACGGCGACGCCTGATGCCGCGGCTGGGTGAGATCCTGCGCGCGCAGCGCGAGCGCAAGAAGATCACGCTGGACCAGGCCGCCGACGACACCAGGATCCGCGAGAGGTTCCTGCGCGCGCTCGAGGACGGTGACTACGAGTCGCTTCCCGGAGCGGTCTACACCAAGGGCTTCGTCAGCAACTACGCCGAGTACCTCGATCTGCCGACCGCGAAGCTCGTGGCGCTCTATCGATCCGAGCGCCCCGCCGCCGAGGCGCCGCGCCGGTTCGAGCCGATGCGCCCGATCGCCAGGCGTGGGTTGGTGCTCCGCCCCTCGGTGCTCCTCCCCGTCGCGGCGACCGTGGCCGTCGTCATGTTCGTCGGTTATCTCTACTACCAGCTGAGCACCTTCGCCGTCCTGCCGAAGATCGATGTGACCGATCCGCCGGTCGATGCCGTGGCGCAGTCCGGGGACTACGTCGTCAAGGGCCGCACGACCCCGGACGCGCGGATCACCGTGCGCGTCTTTCCCGGACCCGAGACGTACGCCGACATCCGCCCGGATACCGGCGGCGGGTTCAGCGTCAAGGTGCAGCTGCGCCCCGGGACGAACCACATCGAGGTCGAGGTACTGGCGCAGGGCAAGGTCGACCGCGTCTCGCGCGCCATTCGGCTGGACTCCGCCGCCGCCGACGCCGAGCAGGCGCCGCAGCTCATCGTCGAGCAGCCGGCGAACGGCGGGACGTACACGAATGCG
Source organism: Chloroflexota bacterium (assembly GCA_030774595.1). Next base: position 2,229 of record JALYKU010000042.1, read on the forward strand.
CCGGTCACCGTGTCGGGCCGGGTAGACCGGTCCGTCGCGAGCCTCCTCGTGAACGGCACGCCCGTGGCGCCCGCCACCGACGGGACCTTCACCATGACGGTGAACTTCGCGGCCGGACAGCAGACGATCCACGTCGTCGCCAGGACCGCGAGGGGAGCGGAAGTGCAGGAGACCCGCACCGTTGGCGTGTCGTACAGCGCCGCGGTCGTGACCGTTCGCGTGCAGGGCGGGCCGGCGTGGCTCGTGGCCACGGTCGACGGCGCGCAGGCGCCCAACACCAACAAGGTCTTCGCCGACGGCCAGGTGCTCAGCTTCAGCGGCAAGCGCGTCGTTCTCCGGACCGGGAACGCCGGCACCACGTACGTGACCTACAACGGCCTCGACGTAGGCCGGATGGGTGCTCCCGGGCAGGTCATCGAGCGCGCCTTCGCGACGCCGTGAACGTCGCGCTCGTGCTCGTGTACCTGCGCATGGCGGCCATAGCGCCGATCGTGCTGCTCCTCGGTCAGCCCGATCCGAGCGCGGCCGCGTGGGCGCTCGTGCTGTTCGTCGTCGCGGCGCTGACCGACCTCGTCGACGGACCGATCGCGCGCCGCCTCGGCCAGGTCACCCGGCTCGGCACCTTCCTCGATCCGCTCGCCGACAAGCTCCTCATCGTGGGAACGCTCATCGGCCTCGGGGCGCGCGGGCTGGTGCCTTCGTGGATCGTCGTCCTGGTCGTCGCGCGCGAGCTCGTCGTCACCAACCTGCGCGCCGTCGCCGCCGCGCGCGGCTACAGCATCGGCGCGAGCACGTACGGCAAGGCCAAGACGGCCATGCAGTCGCTCGCGATCGCGGCGCTCCTGCTAGTCCTCACCGCGCCTTCGCTGGCTCTCGCCGAGGTCGCGTACGCGCTCCTCGCGGCAGCGGTCGGCCTCACGCTGCTGTCCGGGGCCGCGTACCTCTGGCAGGCCTCATGGGCCATGGCCGGACGAGGCGTGCCGGCTCGCTGGCGCGCCGCGCCGCGTCCCGACGGGGACGTCCGTGGCGCGGCGCGCTAGCCGCGCGCCGGCGTACGAGGAGCTGGTCACGCGCATGGCCGCCATCCACGAGCGCCTTCGGGGAGGTGGGACCACCGTCGCGTCGGCGGAGTCGTGCACCGGAGGCCTGCTCGCGGCCGTCCTGAGCGATCACAGCGGGTCCAGCGAGTACTACCTCGGCGGAGCCGTCGTCTACAGCAACTCGGCCAAGATCGTTCTCGCGGATGTGCCGAGCCAGCTGATCCACGGCCACGGCGCGGTCTCGAGCGTGGTCGCTGCCGCGCTCGCCCGTGGCGCCCGCGACCGGCTCGGCGCGCGCGTCGGCCTCGGCATCACCGGGATCGCGGGTCCGGGCGGCGGGACCGCGAGGAAACCGGTCGGCCTCGTCTACGTCGCCGTGGAGAGCGAGCCGCTGTCGACCGTCCGCACCTGCCGCTGGAGCTTCGATCGCGCCGGCAACAGGCTCGCCAGCGTCGGCGCCGCGCTCGACCTTCTGGAGCGGTGCATCGCATGAGCAAGCGCGAGATCGGCGTCGGCCTGCTCGGCCTCGGCACCGTTGGCAGCGCCGTCGCGCGGGCCTTCGC
>JALYKU010000043.1 GCA_030774595.1 Chloroflexota bacterium
CGGGAGGCCGCGCGCGTACACCGCGATGCGGTCCAGGGCCTGCTCCAGCGTCGTCGTGTCCGCGATGTCCAAACGCGCCATCTGCTGCGCCCACCAGACGAAGTGCACGTGCGCGTCGAACCAGCCGGGGACCATCAGCCCCCCGCGAAGATCCACCGGCTCCGCGCCGCTCGCTTCGCGTCGGACCTCGTCGCGGCGGCCGACGGCGGCGACGCGTCCGTCGCGCGCCAGAAGCGCCTCGGCGCTGGTCCCGTCGCCGACATGGATACGACCGCCTTCAAAGAGAACCGCGTTCATCCCCTGAAACCCGCCTCGCCGCGGAGCGGCACGAATTTCACGGCTCCGTGGCGCTCCTCGCGGCCGCGCGCGTCGCGCACGACGAGCTCCTGGACATCGAGATCGCCGACCGGCGCGACGATGCGCCCGTCGGCCGTCAGCTGTTGCGCCAGCGCCGGATCGATGCCGGGCGTGGCCGCCGTGATGAGGATGCGCTCGTACGGGGCCTCGGGCGGGTAGCCGAGCGATGCATCGGCGTGGATCACGCGGACGTTCGCGTAGCCGAGGCGTTGTAAACGATCCCGTGCCGCGTCGGCGAGAGACGCATGGCGCTCGATCGAGATCACCTCTCGCACGAGCTCCGCGAGGACCGCGGCCTGATACCCGGAGCCCGTGCCGACCTCGAGGACGCGATGATGCGGCTGGGTCGCGAGCAGCTCGGTCATGCGCGCCACGACGTACGGCTGCGAGATCGTCTGGCCCTCGGCGATCGCGAGCGCATGGTCTCCGTAGGCCGCGTCCCGATCGGCCTTCGACACGAACTCCTCGCGGGGCACCCGTGCCATGGCCTCGAGGACGCGACGATCCCGGATGCCGAACCGCTCGAGCAGGCGCAGCATCTCCGTGCGCTGGCGTGCCGTCTCCACCGGCACATGATGCTGCGGGGCTGTTAGCCCTTCTCGATCGGCACCCCGACGAGGCTCCCCCACTCCGTCCAGGAGCCGTCGTAGTTGCGGACGCGCTCGTGACCGAGCAGGTAACGCAGCACGAACCAGGTGTGCGCGCTGCGCTCGCCGATGCGGCAGTACGCGATGGTCTCCGTGCCGCGGGCGAGGCCCTTGCCCTCGTAGATCGTCTTCAGCTCGTCGGCCGTCTTGAAGCGCCCATCTTCGGCAACCGCCGTCGCCCACGGGACGTTCTGCGCGCCGGGGATGTGACCGCCGCGCTGCGCGCCCTCCTGCGGGACGGCCTCCGGCGCGAGCAGCTCACCCGAGTACTCCTTCGGCGATCGCACATCGATGATCTTCGCACCGTTGCCGGTGACCTTCTCGAGGACGTAGTCGCGCAGCGCGCGGATCGAGGCGTCAGGACCCTGAGCGCGGTATTCGCTCCGCTCGAACGACGGCTTCTCGGTGACGAGAGGCCGGCCCTCAGCGACCCACTTCGCGCGGCCACCGTTGACGAGGCGCACGTCCTTGTGGCCGTAGTACTTCAGCAGCCACAGGAACCACGCGGCGAACCAGTTGTTGTTGTCGCCGAAGACGGCGATGGTCGTGTCCTTCGTGACGCCGTTCTTCGACAGGAACTCCTCGAGCTGCTTCTTGTCGAGGAGATCGCGCACGGGCTGCTGCTGCAGATCGCTCTTCCAGTTCACGCCGATCGCCCCAGCCGCGTGCCCCTGGTCGTAGGACGACGTGTCGACGTCGACCTCGAAGACGCGGACGTTCGGATCTTTGGCGTGCTCCGCGAGCCAGTCGGTCTCGACGAGCGTTTCGGGATGCGCGTACTCGGTCATGGCTTCACCTCCGCGGAATTCGCTGTGGTCGTGCGGACGGGCGTCCGCGGCCGCCTGCGCGGCCTAGCAACAGGAGCAGGTGAGGAGGACGCGAGATGTCACGATGCTCACGGTCTACCAGCGCCACGTGAGTCGGACAAGGAAGTGTGTGCGGAGCGCACGCCGAGCCACGGTGAGACCGCGGCGGGCAATTCGGTGAGGTCGCTGACGAC
>JALYKU010000044.1 GCA_030774595.1 Chloroflexota bacterium
GAGCAGGGCTGGGCGCGCAGACGGTGCGATCCTATGCGCCCGCACTCGCGCGCGCGGCCGTCGTCACGCTTACGTTGTCGCTCTTTGCGATGGTGCTGGCGGTAGCGACCGGGATCGCCGTGGCCGCCGGGCGAGTGTATGGCTCGGTATGGATGCGAGCGCCGCTCACGGTGTACGTGGAGCTCGTGCGTGGAACGCCGGTGCTCCTTCAGCTTTTCGTCCCCTATTACGGCTTGTCGGGGCTCGTCAGACTGCCGGCCTTCGTTGCGGCGGTGCTCGGCCTCGGGCTCAACTATGCCGCCTACGAGTCGGAGATTTATCGCGCGGCGCTGCAGGTCATTCCGCGGGCGCAGCTCGAGGCTGCACGAACACTCGGACTGTCCGAAGCGCAGATACTTCGACTCGTGCGTGGACCGCAGGCACTGCGGCTCGCGCTCGCGCCGATGACCAACGACTTCGTGGCGCTGCTCAAGGATTCTTCGCTGGTCTCGGTGATCACGGTGGTCGAGCTCACGAAGCAGACCGCGATCTACGCGACGAACATTGGGAGCTGGGTGGTACCCGGACTTCTCTGCTCCCTCATCTACCTGGCGTTCTCCCTTCCGCTCGCGCGCCTCGCACGGCGCCTCGAAAAGCGATGGCGGGCGGCGTGATCGGCGGACTGGCGGTGCGCGATGTTCACGCAGTACGCGGATCGGTGCGCGTGCTGCGGGGCGTCTCTCTGAACGTGGCGCCGGGGGAGATCTGCGCGCTGATGGGAACCTCGGGAGCGGGGAAGACGACGATGCTCCGCGCCATCGCGGCGCTCGAGCCGTTCACCGCGGGGTCGATCAAAGTCGATGACTTCGTGCTCGCACCAGGCGAGCTGCCGCCGGAATCGCGGCTGCGGGCCCTGCGACGCGGTGTCGGGATGGTATTCCAGGCGCACTCGCTCTTCGAGCATCTCACGGCGCTCGACAACGTGACGCTCGCGCTCGTGCATGCACTCGGCTGGACGCGCCCCCGCTCCGACGCCGCGGCGCTCGCACTGCTCGAGGAGCTCGGCGTCGCGAATCAGGCGGCTGCGTACCCACGTCAACTGTCCGGGGGCGAGGCACAGCGAGTCACGATCGCTCGAGCTCTCGCGCCGGACCCGACGATGCTGCTGCTCGATGAGCCGACGTCGGCGCTCGATCCGGCGCGACGGAGCGGGCTCGGCGAGATATTTCGCACGCTCGCGTCGGAGGGATGCGGGCTGTTGATCGCGACGCACGATGTCGACGTCGCGCTCGCATACGCCGATCGGGTCGCGATTCTGTCGCAAGGGGTCGTCGTGGAGGAGGGGGAGGCCCGGGACGTGCTCTCGAACTCCCCCCATGCCGACACTCGCGCACTTCTCCGCTCCGCCGGGTCAGGGCCGCGCGGCTGATTCGCTGGTGGGCGGCGTCGCCGGACTTTACACCCTACTGGTCGTCGCCTAACTTTCGCCATGGCAACCAGCACCCGTCCACCCGCACGGCCCGCTGTCTCCGCGTCCGCGGAGAGCGGGCCGTCTCGCCATCAGACCGACTCGAGCCACGCACGCGTCCGCGCCGAGCCCGCACTCACCTTCGATGACGTGCTGCTGGCGCCCCGCCATAGCCTGACGCATCCGAAAGACGTCGAGACGACCACCCGCTTCACCACCGGAATCTCACTCAATATTCCACTCATCGCCGCCGCGATGGACACGGTGACGGAGTCCGAGATGGCGATCGCCATGGCGCGGGCGGGCGGAATTGGTGTGATACACAAGAACATGTCGATTGACCGGCAGCGGGCCGAGGTGGACCGGGTTAAGCGCTCCGAAAGCGGGATGATCATGAACCCGATCACGCTGGGCCCCGATGCGACGCTTCGTGAAGCCAACTCGCTCATGATGCGCTTCAAGATCTCGGGTGTGCCGATCGTCGATCGCGAGAATCGCCTGATCGGCATCATCACGAATCGCGATCTCCAGTTCGAGCGTCATCTCGACCGTCCGCTGCATGAAGTGATGACGAAGGAAAATCTCATCACCGCACCGGTCGGAACCACGCTCGACGAAGCGGAGCGCATTCTCGGCCGGCACCGGATCGAGAAGCTGCCGGTCGTCGAAGCGAACGGACGGCTCGGCGGCCTGATCACCGTGAAGGACATCCACAAGCGCCGCCAGCACCCCAGCGCGAACAAGGATGAACATGGCCGGCTGTGCGTGGCGGCGGCGCTCGGCTCGGGTGGCGACTTCAAGGAACGCGCACGGGAGCTCGTCGGCGCGGGCGTCGATGCGCTCGTGATCGACACCGCGCACGGCCACAGCGAAAACGTGCTTCAGGCGACGTCGCTCATCCGCGACATGTTCCCGGACATCCAGCTCATCGCCGGCAACGTCGGGACGCGTGCGGGCACGGAGGCGCTGGTCGAGCGCGGCGTGAACGCGGTGAAGGTGGGCGTCGGGCCGGGCTCGATCTGCACGACGCGTGTCGTGACGGGCGTTGGCGTTCCGCAGCTCACCGCGATCATGGATGCGGTGGAAGGGGCGGGCGACGTGCCGGTCATCGCCGACGGCGGCGTCAAGTATTCCGGGGACGTGGTGAAGGCGCTCGCGGCTGGCGCATCGTCGGTGATGATG
>JALYKU010000045.1 GCA_030774595.1 Chloroflexota bacterium
GTCCAGCGCCAGCTCACCTTCGGTGAGCGCGCGCATGAGATAGATTCGGCCGCGGGGGGAGTCGTTCTCGTCGCCGAGCGCGAGGTAGGTCGGGCACGCCTGGAGGCAGAATCCGCAATGCACGCACGCCATGATTCCCGCGCGAGCGGCATCGAGCGGAGTACCGGGAATCGCACAGGCGGGCAGTGCGAGATCTTCGCTCACGCCGCCTCTCCGAGAATTCCGCGATTGAGCACGCGCGCGGGATCGAACGCGTCGCGTACGCCGCGCGACAGACGGTCGTTCACGTGCGACGGCACGTCACGCCACGCGGCGGGCGGCAGTCGCTCGAAAATGTGCATGCCCTCGCACCGCGCGATTCGCCCGAGCCACTGCGCGAGCGCGGCGTCATCCTGACGTGGATGAATGCATCGCAGGATCCCGCGGCTCGTGCTCGCGTGCGCGAGCGACGCGTCGTCACCGGCCGCGAGCGCCATCCAGAGGGCGTACAGCCGGGAGGGCGGTGCCGACACTCGCGCCACGGCAGCGGATGGCGGCTCAATCGCGGCGAGCGTCGTCCACACGCTCGATGGTGCATCCCGCATCTCCGCAAAGGCGCGGATCGTCTGCCGCTGCGCACGCACGGCCTCGTCGTTGCCACCGAGTCGTGCCATGAGGAGCGCGTCATCTCCGAGTGCCAGAGCGCGCGCGAGAGGCCCATTCACCAGCTCGAGCGCGAGTGCGGCGAGCGGAAGTGCGCGCAGCTGCGTGAGCCAGCCCTCGAGCGCGGAAGGATCCGCGGGGAGAGGAAGCGCGATCGTCTCGTCTCGCTCGGGGCGTGCGCGAAGGCGCACCGTCACCTCGGTGATCACCGCTAACGTACCCCACGCTCCGGTGAACAGCCGCGTGAGATCGAAGCCCGCGACATTCTTCACCACGCGCCCTCCCGTCCGCACGATCTCGCCCGCGCCGGTGACCACCTCGAGTCCGAGCACCGCATCCCGCGGTGTTCCGAATGTGCCTGCGAGCGGCCCCGACGACGCGGTGGCGATGGTGGCGCCGAGCGTACCCCCGGAGGAGCCGTACGGGTCCAGCGCCAGCCACTGCCGCTCGCCTCCCGTCACTCGCGCGATGTCGCCGAGCGTTGTGCCCGCACGCGCGGTGAGCGTGAGGTCGCCCGCGACGTACTCCACGATGGCGTCATCGCCCGCGAGAGAGAGCGGCAGCGCATTGGGGTTGACGGGGCGCCCGGCGTCGAGCCACCCAGCGGCGCCGCGAATGCGAAGCGGCGCTCCTGCCGCGGCGCGGGCACGCACCACCTCCTGCACGACCTCCGTACTCACGCGCGCTTCCATTCACGACAGGAGTGCACAGGCACGACCTTCCCCGGATTGGCGCGCCGCTCGGGATCGAAGACGTCGCGGAGCGCGCACTGCGCGGCCAGCGACTCCGCCGAAAAGATCGCCGGCATGTATTCCAGTTTGTCCAGCCCGATTCCGTGCTCGCCCGTGATCGTGCCACCGGCATCGATGCACGCCCGCATGATGTCGCGCATCGCGAGCCCCACGCGCCGCGACTCATCCGCGCTGCGCGAGTCGTATCCGATATTGGGATGCAGATTGCCGTCGCCGGCGTGGAAGACGTTGCACACCTGAATTCCCCATCGCGCCGCGATGGTGGCGATCTCCTGCAGCACGAGCGGCAACTTGGTGCGCGGAATCACCGCGTCCTGCACCACGAGGTCTGGCGCGACGCGGCCCATCGCGCCGAAGGCTTTTTTTCGCCCCTGCCAGAGTCGCGCGCGCTCCTCCTCGTTACCCGCGATTCGAACGGTACGCGCCCCGGCGGCAAGGCAGTAGGCTTGGACCAGCCGCATATCCGCGTCAAGGCCGGCGTCCAGGCCGTCCAACTCGATCAGGAGCACCGCGGCCGCGTCGGCGGGATAGCCGGCCGCATAGATCGATGCCTCCACCGCGCGGATCGTCGGGCCGTCCATCATCTCGAGCGCGGCGGGGAGAATTCCCGCGGCGATGATTGCCGAGGTCGCGCGTGCGCCCGCATCGATGGACATGAAGTCCGCCAGCATGGTACGCACGCCCTGCGGATTCTCGGTCAGCCGCACGGTCACCTCGAGCGCCACACCGAAGCACCCTTCCGATCCAATGAACGCGCCGAGTAAATCGTAACCATCTACCTCGCCAGCGGCGTTGCCGAGATTCACGATCTCGCCGCTCGCAAGCACGACGGTCAGCGCGACCACGTGATTGAGCGTGACGCCATACTTCAGGCAGTGCGGACCGCCGCTGTTCTCCGCGACGTTCCCGCCGATGGTGCAGGCGGTTTGGCTGGAGGGATCGGGTGCGTAGTGGAGGCCGTGCGCACCCGCGGCGCGAGTGAGCGTGACGTTCACGGCACCGGGCTCGACCACGGCGAGGCGATTTACCGGATCGATGGAAAGGATGCGGTTGAGCCGGTTGAGCCCGATGACCACGGCGTCAGCCTGCGCCAGCGCGCCCGCCGACAGACCGGTCCCCGCACCGCGCGGCACGAAGGGACAGGTCTCCCGCGCGAGCAGACGAACGACGGCTATCAGCTGCTCCCTGGTTCGCGGGAAAACGGCGAGCCGAGGACGTAGCCGGTATCCGGGCAGCCCGTCCGAGCTATAGGCAGCGAGTTCACTGGGACGAGCCAGTACGCCGCGCGCGCCAACAATCGCGGCGAGCTGCGCCGCGAGTGCCTCCGTCGCGATCAGCGCGCCGCGCCGATCCTTCGCATGCTCAGGCGGCGGTCCAGAAGCTCGCGAGCGCGTTTCCGTGCGGTGAGCCACGCAGCTTCTCGAAGGCCCGCTCGCGAATCTGCCGGATGCGCTCGCGCGTCACGCCCATGAGCGCCCCGATCTTTTCGAGCGTCATCGCCTCGGCGCCTTCGTCGAGTCCGTAATACAGATACAGAATCTTGCGCTCGCGGGGGGTGAGGTACTTCCGGAAGACACGATCGATAAACTCGCGCATCAGCTTGAAATCGCAATTTTCTTCGATCTCACCACCGTCGACGCCCACGAAACGCTCGCCGAGGGTGGAGGCTTCCCGGTCCGAGCGGTCGATCGGCGCATCGAGCGAGAGCTCGGTGGCGGACATCTGCCGTGACGCGCGGACCTGTTCCGGGGTCTCCTCGATCAGGCGGCCGATCTCGTGGTCCGTGGGATCACGCTTGAGCACCTGCGCGAGCACGGTTTCGGCACGCGCGAGCTTGATGAGCTGTGAGTTCTGGTTGAGCGGAATACGGACGGAGCGCGTCTGCTCGGCGAGCGCCTTGAGCACGGCTTGACGAACCCACCATACGGCGTACGAGATGAACTTGACGCCCTGGTCGGGGTCGAACTTCTTGACTGCCTTGAGCAGCCCCTCGTTGCCGATCGCAACGAGCTCGCTGAGGTCGAGGCCGTGACCCTGGTACTTCTTGACGTACGAGATCACGAAGCGAAGGTTTGCGGTGACGAGGCGCTCGGCGGCGCCCTCGTCACCCTTTTGCGCGCGCCGGGCGAGTCGGCGCTCTTCCTCGGGATCGCGTATGAGCGGGAGCTTTTGTATGTCGTGGAGGTACTGATCGAAAGCGGTGGAGGGAGACGAACGAAAGAACCCTTTAGACCTGCTTTCGGTCACATGCTCCATACACGCCCCGTCTTTTGCGGAAAGGTGAATGAGCGGCGCGGCTGCTCGTGGAAGAAATGAGCTTTCGCGCGGTGGCTCGCTGCCGCGAGCCTCAACGACGGGCAGGATAACTGGGGCTGACGGTTAGGTCAA
>JALYKU010000046.1 GCA_030774595.1 Chloroflexota bacterium
CGGGCGCGCTCCCGCGGCCCGCGCTCAGCGTCGTGCAGGGCAAGCGGACAGAACGCGCCGATGAGCTCGAGCCCGCGGGTCTCCAGCTCGTGCCGGAGAGCGCGCGGATCCGTGGGCAGGTAGCCAAACGGTCCGAGCTCCGTACCCGCGTAACCGAGCTCGCTCATTTCGTCGAGCACGCCGCCGTATGGCAGCTCCAAACCCCAGCCCGGCGAGCCCGCGACCCCCCAGGTGATCGGCGCTGTGCCGATCCTCAACCGCTCACACCACCTCTCCCCGCGCCCAGCTCTCCCTGATCCAGGCGTGGTCGGGATCGTCCGAGTTCGCCATGGTGCGCCGGTCGCCGGCGAGGACGTTGAGGTAGTAGCCCTCGTATCCGGGCGCCTGCGCGACGGGTCCGTGATAGCCGCGGGGGATCAGCATCAGATCGCCATGGCGCACGGCCGCGGCGGCTTCGACCTCGCCATCCGGTGTGTACAGGCGCTGGAAGGCGAAGCCGCGCGGGTCACTCTGCTGGTGGTAGTAGATCTCCTCGAGGACCGCTTCTCGCGGCCCCGCGTCGGTGTCGTGCTTGTGCGGCGGATAGCTCGACCAGTTGCCTGACGGTGTGTAGACCTCCACGGCGAGCAGCCGGTGGGCGTCGAAACCGGGTGGGACGATGTGCCGGATCATCCTTGTGCACACGCCGGCGCCGCGTGTCTCGACGGCGTAGCCACCCGGCTCGATGAGCCGCGGGGTGCCCTGGCGCTCGGCACGCGCGAGGCCGAGCGCGACGTCCGCGGCGGAGACTGCCGTCACCTCGAACTCACTCCCGAGCGGTAGGTAGAGAGCGTGTGTGCCGCCGGCGAACACATCCGACCGGCCGCCGACGCTCGGCCATCGGCCGGCGTTCGATGTGACCGCGATTCGTCCACCCAGGACAAGGAAGAGCCCTTCGCTGCCGGCGAGCCGTCCCGTCCAGCGCTGCTCTGGATCCAGATGGCGCTTCTCGAAGCCGATGTAGCGCCACCCGGCGTCTTCCGGCGTGACCGCCGCGTCGCCGGATCCCGGCGCACGGATGACCAGGTCGCGGTGGACGGGCACGGTGGGCATTGCTGGGCATTATCGGGGGGGGGACAGCCGCCTGTGTGACCGTGCCCGAACCGGCACCGGTTGGGTCATTGACGGACACTCGCTCTGTTGATTACCCTCCGAGCAATGGCAGGCCCGACCTTTGTTTCGCGACGCGACAGCGGCTTTCGCGCCTTCCCTCCCGCATCCGCGCAGACCGCCGTCGTGATCCCGTTCTTCGGTGACCTGACCGTCTGGGTACGCAAGGTCGAGCAGATCGGCTGGCAGTTCCCCGCGAGCCGGCGCCGCAGCGGCGAAACGATCGTCGAGGTCGCCAGGCGCGAGCTGTGGTGTTCCGCTCGGCTGATCGCCGACAAGCTGGAGCTTCTCGGCGCCGTGCGCGAGGACGGGGCGACGCCTTCCACGTCCTACGTGTACATGTGCGACATCCATCGACTGCCGTGGGGATACGAAGTACCCGAGGCCGACGACGGCGTGAGCGAGCTCGCCGTGTTCGGCCAGGCCCCCGCGCACGTGGCGTCCCCGTGGAGCGAGGTGCTCCTGCAGACCGCGCAGCGCGCCAGGCTCTCAGGACTGCGCTAGCAGCGCACCCCCTCGGTCATCCGCCTCGGCGTCCCCTCGACGCGGACCGGCTTCCATCTCCGAGGCACGCCACTACGGCCGAAAGGCCGTCGCGAGCAGCCGCGCGAGCCTCGGGCCGGCCAGCCTGTTACCGAGGAAGTCTTCGCCGACGCGGATCTCGAAGTGCAGGTGCGGGCCGCCCTCCGGGTAGCCCGAGCTGCCGACCGCGCCGACCTGTGTCCCAGCGGCGACCCGCGCTCCCAGAGCCAGCGGCGCTACCGCCGACAGGTGCGCGTACCGCGTCACGATCCCTGCCCCATGGTCGATCCAGACCTGCCGCCCCCGGATGAGGTCCAGCGTCCGGGAGGGCGTGTATCCCAGGTGCATGGCGCCGGCGAGCGCCGCTTCGCGGGCCGGCGCACCCCAGTCGGCGAAGTCCGTGTCGATGCGCACGATCGTGCCGGTCGCCGCGGCGAGCACCGGCGTCCCGGGACCAGCGGGAAAGTCGATGCCCTCATGGCTCCCGGCGCGGTACTGGCGGGGCGAATTCGGCAGGAGCTCCTCCGCCTCCGGGACGCTCGCCCCGGCGAGCGGCACGAGCAGACCGTGGACCGAACGGACGTGGGTCGGCGCACGATCGTCGTCCGCGAGCCGTCCCCCTGCCACAGCCGCGTCGTAGAGGCCGGTCGTGCCGGGGATCGGCGTCGCGCGTGGTGTCGCCACGGGCACCGCGTCGGGCGCGAGCGCGGTCGTGGTCGAGGCTATGCTCACGGTCGCCGCCAGCGCCACGCCGCCGATGACGGAGACGACCAAGCGCATGTAGACTGAACGCTACCGCACCGCCCTACACCGCCCTACACACCGCCCTACACCGCCCAGACCTACACCGCCCTACACCGCCTTTAATGACCGGCCCCGAGAGGCCGGAAAGGGAATGCGAATGAGCACGCTGCTCGGGCCGGACGACGTCCGGCGGGCGATGAGCCGGATCGCCCACGAGATCGTCGAGCGCGACCGCGACCTCTCCATCCTCACCCTCGTCGGCATCCGCGCGCGCGGCGATGTGCTCGCCGCCAGGCTGCAGGGTCTCATCCGGCGTAACGAAGACCGCGAGCTCTCACTGGGCGCCCTCGACATCACCCTCTATCGCGACGACCTGACGCGCGTGGGATACGCGCCGATCGTGCGCCGCTCCGAGCTCGGCTTCTCCATCGATGACCGCGTCGTCGTGCTCGTGGACGACGTCCTCTTCACGGGACGCACGATCCGCGCGGCCATGGATGCCCTGGTCGACTACGGACGTCCTCGCGCCATCCGCCTGGCGGTCCTCGTGGACCGCGGCCGCCGCGAGCTGCCGATCCGCGCCGACTTCGTCGGGAAGAACGTCCCGACCGCGGCGTCCGATGACGTGCGCGTGCGCCTCCGCGAGGTCGATGGCGAAGACGCCGTCGAGCTCGTACACGCCGCGGTGCCGACGTGACCTCGGTTTGGCGGCGCCGGAACGTCCTCGCGACGGACGACTGGTCGCGCGACGAGATCGAGCTCGTGCTGGACCAGACGGACGCGATGCTGGAGGTGCTTTCGCGTCCGATCCGCCGAGCCCCGGCGCTCCGCGGCAAGACCGTGATCCTCTTCTTCGCGGAGGCGTCGACGCGCACCCGCGTCTCGTTCGAGCTTGCGGCCAAGGCGCTCTCGGCGGACGTCGTGAACGTCAGCGCCTCCGGGTCGTCGCTCGAGAAGGGTGAGTCGCTGATCGACACGGTGCGTACGCTTTGGGCCCTCGGCGGCGACATCGTCGTCATGCGGCACGCGGCATCGGGGGCGCCGTACTTCGTGGCGCGGCACTGCTCCGCCGCGGTCATCAACGCCGGCGACGGCTGGCACGCGCACCCGACGCAGGGCCTCCTCGACGCGTACACCCTTCGCGCCGCGCTGGGCGACCTCACCGGGAGGCGGGTGGTCATCGTCGGCGATGTCCTGCACAGCCGCGTCGCGCGTTCGGACATCCACACGCTCGTCCCGCTCGGCGCCCGGATCACGCTGTCCGGCCCGCCGACGCTGGTGCCCTCGGCCTGGCGGTGCGGCATGGCGCCGCACGGTGCGGCGTACGAGCCGGATCTCGACCGCGCGCTCGACGGCGCCGACGCGGTCATCGCCCTGCGCCTCCAGCGCGAGCGCCAGGAGGCGGGCCTGCTCCCGTCGCTGCGCGAGTACGCCCGCACCTGGGGCGTGACGCAGGCGCGCGTCGCGCGCATGCGCCTCGGCGCACCGGTGCTCCATCCGGGGCCGATGAACGAGGGTGTCGAGATCGATCCCGCCGTGGCGCACGGATCGCGCTCGCTCATCGAGCGGCAGGTGACCAACGGCGTCGCGGTCCGCATGGCCCTGCTGTACCTGCTGTCCGGCGAGCATCCCGCCGAGGTCGCCGCGACGTGATCCTCGAAGGCACGCGGCGCATGGATCCGGAGCGCGGCATCGCCGAGACCACCGACGTTCGTGTCGGCGCGGGCACCGAGCGCATCGATGGCGAGGGGTTCCTCGTGGCGCCCGGCTTCATCGACCTGCATGCGCACCTTCGCGAACCCGGCTTCGAGGACTCCGAGACGATTGCGACCGGTGCGCACGCCGCACTGCGAGGCGGGTTCACGACGGTGTGCGCGATGCCCAACACCGAGCCGCCCGTCGATTCGCCGGGCCTCATCGCCGAGCTGTTGGCGCGAGGATCCGCCGCGCGTGGTGCGCGCGTGCTTCCGATCGCGGCCATCACCCGCGGGCGAAGGGGCCGCGAGCTGGCCGATCTCGTGGAGCTTGCCGCGGCCGGCGCGGTCGCCTTCTCCGACGACGGCGCGGCGGTGGACGACGCGAGGCTCTTCCGCAGCGCGCTCGAGTACGCGCATTCCGTCGATCGGCCCGTGATCGAACACGCCCAGGACAGCGCGCTGTCCGCCCGTGGCGCCATGCACGAGGGCGAGGTGTCCGCGCTCCTCGGGCTGCCGGGGATACCGGCCGCCGCGGAAGACGTGGCAGTCGCGCGGGACATCGCGCTCGCGCGGGAGACCGGTGGCCGCCTGCACCTCGCGCATCTCTCGACCGCTGGAGCCGTCGAGCTCGTCCGGCGCGCGAAGGCTCAGGGCGTGCGCGTGACGGCCGAGGTGACGCCGCACCATCTCGCGCTGACGGACGCCTGGGTCGCGGGAGACCGCGCCTTCGCGTGGGAGCGTCCGCACGCGCGGCGGAACGGCGACGCGGTGGACAGCGTCGGCGCGGCCGGCGTGGAAGGCGCGGCCGACGTCGTCAGCGCGCACGGGGAGCCCTACGACAGCGCGACGAAGGTCAATCCGCCGCTGCGCACCGAGGCCGACGTGCGCGCGTGCTGGGCGGGCCTTGCCGACGGGACGATCGACGCCATCGCGACCGACCACGCGCCGCACGCGTCGGTGCACAAGGACGTGGAGTTCCAGGAAGCGGCGTTCGGCGTCTCCGCGATCGAGACCGCCCTGCCGTTGCTGCTCGCCGGCGCGGCGGCCGGATGGGGCGATCTCGACAGGATCGTCGCGGCGCTCACCGTAGGACCCGCCCGCGTCCTCGGGCGCGCGCTCGATCCCGCGGACATCGTGGTGATCGACCCCGCCCTCGAGTGGAAGGTGACGGCCGACGCATTGGTCTCGCGCGGCAAGAACACGCCGCTCCTCGGCCGAACGCTCCGCGGACGCGTCGTCGCGGCCGCCGTCGGCGGTGAGCTGCGGTACGACGCACTGACTACGCGGAGGGAACGTGGCCAGGCGACGGCCGGCGCTCGCTGAGCGCGGCACCCCCGATGAGCGGCAACTGCATCTTTATGCGTACGAAACGTATAGTTATGCACCTATGAGCAGGGCCGGGGTGCTGGGCCTCGAGGATGGATCGACCTGGTGGGGCGAGGCCTTCGGCGACGCGACGAGCGCCGCGGGCGAGGTCGTGTTCAACACCGCCATGACCGGGTACCAGGAGATCTCCTCGGACGCCTCGTACAACGGCCAGATCGTGGTGCTCACGTACCCGCTCATCGGTAACTACGGCACCTTCGATCGCGCCGCGGAGTCGCGCCGGCCCTGGGTCGAAGCGCTGGTGGTGCGCGAGATCGACCGCACCTGCCGCGAAGGGACCACGGATCTCGACGTGTACCTGCGCAGCCACGGCGTCCCGGGGCTGAGCGGCATCGACACGCGCGCGCTCGTCCGCCGGCTGCGATCCGCCGGTACGCTGCGCGGCGCCATCGTGCAGGTCGCGCCGCACCTCGCGATGGATCCCGACGTCGCGCGCCACGCCGTCGCGAAGGCGCGTACGTCGCCGGCGCTCGGGAGCCGCCCCCTCGTGGTCGAGGCGACGGGCGTCGAGCGGCAGGTCGGGCACGGTCCGAAGGTCGCGCTGCTCGACACGGGCGTGAAGGAGAACCAGGTCCGCTGCCTCGTGCAGCGTGGCGCCACGGTGAAGGTCTTCCCCGTCACGGCGAGCGCGCGCGACATCCTGTCCTGGTCGCCCGACGGCGTCGTCCTGACCAACGGGCCTGGCGATCCCGCCGCCATCCCGCAGGTCGCGATGAACGTCAAGCTGATGCTCGATGCCGCGCTGCAGCGCGGCAGCGGACGGCCTCTGCCGATCCTCGGGATCTGCCTCGGCCATCAGCTCGTCGCGCGCGCGATAGGCGCCACGACGTCGCGGTTGCGCTTCGGGCACCACGGAGGCAATCACCCGGTGCAGGACACCCGTACCGGCCGCGTCGTCATCACCAGCCAGAACCACGAATTCCAGGTCGATGAGGCATCAGTCGACCCGCGAAGCGGTTTCCATATCAGTTCGCGCAACCTGAACGACAGCTCGGTGGAAGGGCTGGCGCACCGCGTCCTGCCGATCCGCACCTACCAGTACCACCCCGAAGGCGCGCCGGGGCCGCGCGACAACGAGCCCGTGTTCTCCGCGTTCGTCGACGACGTCCGCGAGGCCGTGGCCCGCCGGTGAAGGTGCTCATCATCGGGTCGGGACCGATCCTCATCGGCCAGGCCGCGGAGTTCGATTACGCGGGGACGCAGGCGTGCCGCGCGCTGCGCGAAGAGGGCATCGAGACCGTGCTCGTGAACTCGAACCCGGCGACCATCATGACCGATCCCGGCGTCGCGGACACGACCTACATCGAGCCGCTGACCGTCGAGGTGATCGAGCGCATCATCGCGAGGGAACGGCCCGGAGGACTGCTCGCGACCCTTGGAGGCCAGACCGGTCTCAACCTGGCTGTCGCGCTCGCCGAGGCCGGCGTCCTCGAGCGCTACGGCGTGCGCGTTCTCGGGACGCCACTCGCCGCGATCCGGCAGGCCGAGGACCGCGAGGCGTTCAAGCAGCTGCTCATCGACATCGGCGAGCCCGTGCCCGATTCCACGATCGCGCGCAGCGTGGACGAGGCGCTCGCCTTCGCCGCCGCCACCGGGTACCCGCTCGTCGTTCGCCCCGCCTACACGCTCGGGGGCACCGGCGGCGGGTTCGCCGAGGGCGAGTCAGAGCTGCGCGAGCGCGTGTCCCGTGGGATCGCCGCGTCGCCCATCGGCCAGGTGCTCGTCGAGCGCTCGCTGCTGGGATGGAAGGAGATCGAGTACGAGGTGATGCGCGACGCGGCCGACACCTGCATCACCGTCTGCAACATGGAGAACATCGACCCGATGGGCGTGCACACCGGTGACTCCATCGTCGTCGCGCCGTCCCAGACGCTTACCGACCAGGAGTACCAGGTGCTGCGGTCGTCGGCGCTGCGCATCATCCGCGCCCTGCGCATCGAGGGCGGATGCAACGTGCAATTCGCGGTGGACCCCGACCATGCACCGTCGAACGACCCCGAGGCCACGATGCCGTACTACGTCATCGAGGTGAACCCGCGCGTCTCGCGCTCGTCGGCGCTCGCCTCCAAGGTCACCGGATATCCGATCGCGCGGGTCGCCGCCAAGATCGCGATCGGCAAGCAGCTCCACGACATCCCCAACGCGGTGACGAAGCGCACGACGGCCGCGTTCGAGCCCGCGCTCGACTACGTCGTCGTGAAGATCCCACGCTGGCCATTCGACAAATTCCGCGGGGCAGACCGCACGCTCGGGACGCAGATGAAGGCGACCGGCGAGGTCATGGCGATCGACCGCACGTTCGAGGGCGCGCTTCTGAAGGCCGTGCGCTCGCTCGAGATCAAGAACCAGGGCCTGCTCTGGGAGCATCCCGACTGGGTCGACATCAACGAACCAGCGGACTTCATGGCGCGCGTGGTCGCCGGGCCGGCGACGGACGATCGACTCTGGCGGCTGCTCGCCGCGCTGCGGCGCGGCGTGCCGATCGGCGAGATCCACGCGGCGACCGGCGTCGACGCCTGGTTCCTGCGGAAGATGTCGGCGATCGTGCGATTCGCCGAGGACGAGCTCCAGGGGAGGACGCCCACTCCCGCGCTCCTGCGGCGCGCGAAGCGCATGGGCTTCTCCGACGTGGACGTCGCGACGCTCATGGGGATCCTCCCCGCCGACGTGCGCCGGCTCCGAGCGCAGTGGGCGATCCAGCCGGTGTACAAGATGGTCGACACCTGCGCGGCCGAGTTCGAGGCCGTGACGCCGTACTTCTATTCGACGTACGAGCAGGAGAACGAGGCGCTTCCCATCCAGGGACAGAAGGCGCTGATCCTCGGCTCCGGTCCCATCCGCATCGGCCAGGGCATCGAGTTCGATTGCTGCTGCGTGCAGGGCTCCGAGGCGCTGCGCGCACGGGGCGTCGCTCCCATCATGGTCAACAGCAATCCCGAGACGGTATCGACCGACTTCGACGCCTCGGCGCGCCTGTACTTCGACCCGCTGGACGAGGAATCGATCGCCGCGATAACGGCGAACGAAGCGGGAGAAGAGGCGTCGCCGCTGCCGGTCCTTGTGCAGTTCGGGGGGCAGACCGCCCTGAATCTCGCGGAGCACATCGACGAGATCGGCGGGCGCATCGCGGGGACCTGCGCCGACGCGATCGGCCTCGCCGAGGACCGGCGCCGTTTCCACGACTTCGCGGACGCGCTCGGGATCCCGCAACCGCCCGGCGGCACCGCGGAGTCGCTCACGGAGGCCTCCGAGATCGCGGACGAGGTGGGCTATCCGGTCCTGGTCCGCCCGTCGTACGTCCTCGGCGGACGCGGCATGGAGATCGCCTACGGCCGGGACGACCTCGAGCGGTACTTCCACCACGCGCTCGACGCCGGGACCGGCCGCGTGCTCGTCGACAAGTACCTGCGTGGCCGTGAGGTCGAGATCGACGCCGTGAGCGATGGCACGGACACACTGATCGCCGGGATCATGGAGCACATCGAGCGCGCCGGCGTGCATTCGGGCGACTCGTACGCGGTGTATCCGGCACAGAGCGTCTCACCGGCCGAGCGCGAGGAGATCGTCGCGCTCACGCGCCGCATCGCGCGCGGGCTCCCGGTGAAAGGCCTGCTGAACATCCAGTTCATCGTCGACGACCAGCGCGTCTGGGTGCTCGAAGTGAACCCACGCGCGAGCCGCACGGTGCCGTTCCTCACCAAGGTCACGGGCGTGCCGCTCGTCGACCTCGCCGTGGCGATCTCGCTGGGGAGCACCCTCGCCGGCGAGAACTACGCGAGACCGGACGGCGTGTGGCCGGCCAGCGGAGACCTCGTCGCGCTGAAAGCGCCGGTCTTCTCCATGGCCAAGCTGCTCGACGTCGACACGTATCTGGGTCCCGAGATGAAGAGCACGGGCGAGGTCATGGGGATCGACCGCGCCTTCGCCCCCGCGCTGTGGAAGTCGCTGCTGGCGTCGGGTCTCGCGCCCGCCGCGAATGGCAGCGTGATCGTCACCGTTGCCGACAAGGACAAGCCCGAGGCGATCCCGATCATCGAGGGCTTCCACTGGCTCGGCTACGAGCTGGTCGCGACCGCCGGCACCGCCACGCTGGTGCGATCGCTCGGCCTTCCCGTGACCGAGGTCAGCAAGATCGGCGAGGGCGATGGCACGATTCTCTCGGTGATCCGATCGGGGCGGTGCGCCGCGGTCGTGAACACGCCGACGCACGGCAAGACCGTTGACCGCGACGGCTTCCTCATCCGCCGCGCCGCCGTCGAAGCCCGCGTCCCGTGCCTCACCTCGCTGGACACGGCGCTCGCCGTCGTCACCGGGCTGCGTGCGAGCTCCGGCTCGTACGCCGTGGCGCCCGTGGCCGAATACCGCGCCGCCGCCGCCCTTGCCGTCGAGTAGGGCAGCGGCGCCGGCCTTCCCGGCGCGTTCGTCACCTCGGCGGCGGCGCTGCTCGGCGACACGTTCCTGTACACCGTGCTGCCCGTGAGCGCGGCGCGGCTGGGGATGGCGTCGCTTCCCGTCGGCGTGGTGCTCTCGCTCAACCGGTGGGCGCGCCTGCTCACGAACCCGCTCGCGGGGCGGCTGCATGCGCGCCTCCTCGCGGGGCCTTGGTGGCGCTCGCGCTTCCCCTTGCGGCGACCTCGCCGGCGCGCTGTACGCGCCGTTCGCGCTCGAGGCGTTCGGCTGGCGCGCCGGGGTGTCTCGTTCGTCGGGTCGGAGATCGCTCGCGCGTCGGTGTGGGAGCCCCGCCTGGCGCTCCTGTTCGCCATCGGCGCGTCGCAGCTGTGGGTCGGCGCGGGCATCATCCCGGGGCCGCGCGCACGCGATGGTCGGGGTCGCCGCGTGATGCGGTCCGCGGTGCCATTTCGCGTGACGCATCCGTCCCGCAGGCCAGTTTGACTCTCGCTTGATCGCTCAGTCGTGCCACTGAGCACTCTCGCAGCGGGCCCGGACATTCCCGACCGAGGGCTATCCTGTGCACATTCGCGAAGTCGGTTGAAGGAGAAGGGCAGATGACGCTCGCGAAGAAGAATCTCGACAAGCCGGATGAGACCCGGCCGTTCCAGGGGCACGGACAGATGGCGGTGGTCGCGATCGGCGACACCACGGTGGGCCGCGGGACCTTCGAGCCGGGCTGGAAGTGGTCCACGGACATCAAGCCCATCGCGGGGACGGACAGCTGCCAAGCGAACCATTCGGCTTACCTGCTCTCGGGTCGCATGGTCGTGAAGGCGAATGACGGCGCCGAAATCGAGTTTGGTCCTGGCGATGTGATGATCGCGTCTGCAGGTCACGACGCGTGGGTCGTAGGAAACGAGCCCTGTGTCGCCGTTGACTGGACGGGCGTGGCGAAGTACGCAAAGAAAGCATGACCCACTAGCGTTTCGAGAAGGGCCCGGCCTCATCGGGCCGGCGTGACTCTATTCACCTGAGCGAACGGGCGCTTCGCGTACTTCGCGGCCACTGACCGGCGGGAGCGGCGACATGATGAGGTTCTTCTTTGTCCGGGGAGTGGGGAGCCTTGACGACGGACGCGCGCTAGGTCGCTCTCATGGGCCGGGGTAGCAGGGGACGCCAGGTCGATCCCTTCTCGCATGAACCGTCCAAGCTGTGTCTAGGAACATCTAGAGAGGCCAGCCCATGCCGGGGAAGGACGTGAAGTTGGATCGGGCGCTGTGATTCTCGAGACCGGCCGCGTCCAGAGCGCGTCCGAGGTCGGCGAGCTGGGTGTGCTCCTCTCGGTCCACGCCCCCGGCATCGCGGCGCGCGCACACCCGGGACAGTTCGTGCATGTGCGCCCCGGGCGCTCTTTCGATCCGCTGCTGCGCCGTCCCTATTCCTTCTGCCGCATCGATCGCAGGTCGGGCGAGATCGAGATCATCGTGAAGTCGCTCGGACCGGGCGGCGAGTGGATCGCGTCGCGGCGGCCGGGAGAGGATCTCGACATGCTGGGGCCGCTCGGCACTGCGTTCGTCGTCCACCGCGCGGCCAGCAACCTGCTCCTGGTGGCCGGCGGTACGGGGATCGCGCCGATGCGCGTCGTCGCGGACCAGGAGTCCGCGCGGCGCAACGTCACTCTGCTGATGGGCGGACGCTCGGTGCGGCACCTGTGGCCGTCCTCGCGGCTGCCCGCCACGGTGGAGTACGTGACCACGACCGATGACGGCTCGTTCGGGACGCGCGGCCGCGTCACGGATGTGCTCACCCCGCTCCTTGCCTGGTCCGACCAGCTGTTGGCGTGCGGACCGTGGCCGATGCTCGCGGCGCTGCGCCGGCTCCACGACGAAGCCGAGCGTGCCTCCGCGCTCTTCCCTGGACGCGCGACGCTGTTCGACGCGCAGATCGCGGTCGAACAGCACATGGGCTGCGCGATGGGCGTCTGCCGCGCGTGCGTGATCGTGACCGCCCATGGGAACGCACGCGTCTGCCGCGAGGGGCCCGTCTTCGCGCTCGGCGACGTCGCCTTCGAGCAGGGCGAGCCCGCGACGGTCGGGGTCCGTTAGCCATGCCGTGGCGGCGCGCCGGGCGAAGGGTCGAACGGCCGATCAACGTCAGCCGGTCGATGGAGGAGTCGCTCGAAGAGGCGGCCGAAGGCGAGGCCGAGGAGGACCTCGCCGACCTCGTGGACGTCGACGGCGCGACGATCGCCGAGGCGGCGACCGGCGAGCCGGAGAGGCGGGAGGGCTCATCGGATCTCGCGGACAGGCTTCGCGACGCGGTCTCCGGCATGGAGCTGGTCGACGCGCCGGCGATCCCGCCGCGCCGGCGTGCCCGCGCAGAGCGGCGCGACGAGGGCGTGCGGGGCGCCGAGGAGACGGCGGGAACGGTGCCCCATCCCGAGTCTGGTGTCGATCTGGCGGTCGAGGCGGCGCGCGGGCTGATCCTGAAGAACCCCGTGCTCACGGCGTCCGGGACCTTCGGGCAGGGCATCGAGTACGCCGAGCTGATCGACGTCGCGCGCCTCGGCGCGATCGTCAACAAGGGCACCACGCCGAACGCTCGTCCGGGCAACCCGCAATACCGGATCGCCGAGACACCCTCGGGCATCCTCAACTCGATCGGGCTCGAGAACCCCGGCGCCGCGGGCGTCGCGAAGAGGTACGGCAAAGCGTGGGCCGCGCTCGGCGTCCCCGTCATCGTGAACGTCGCGGGATACCGCGTCGACGACTACGTCGAGGTGGTGCGCGAGCTGGCCGGAACGCCGTCGGTCGTCGCGTTCGAGCTGAACGTCTCGTGTCCGAACGTGAAGGGCGGGATGCTGTTCGGCTGCGACCCCGGGCTCGCCGCCGACGTGACGCGCGCGGCCAAGGCGGAGACCGACCTGCCCGTGATCGTGAAGCTGACGCCGAACGCCCCCGACGTCGTCGGCGTCGCGCGCGCGGTCGAAGAGGCCGGCGCCGACGCGGTCACGGCGATCAACACCGTGCTCGGCATGCGCATCGATACGCGCCGCCGGCGGCCCATGCTCGGCACGGGCAGCGGCGGCCTTTCTGGACCGGCCATCCGGCCGATCGCGGTCCACATCACCTACCAGGTGGCGCAGGCGGTGAATATCCCGGTCATCGGCGCAGGGGGGGTCACCAGCGCCGGCGATGCCCTCGAGTTCCTGATGGCCGGCGCCTCCGCGGTGCAGGTCGGGACCGCGACCTTCGCCGATCCGCTCGCGCCGATCGCGGTCATCGAGGGACTCGCGGCGTACGTGCGCGCGGAGGGCCTCGCGTCGATCCGCGACGTCGTCGGCGCGGCGCTGCCACGATGAGCCTGGACGCACAGGAGCTCGCGATCCCGCGCGAAGGCTGAAGACCACACGTGGTGAAGCGGTCCCGTGAAGCGGGCCGAGCTCGCGCGCCACCCTTGGTCCGACCGGTCGACGTCGACCGTTATCGGCCCATCGTCTACCATCACATCCCATGCGCACGCTCGTGGGTCGCAGCTTGGTCGAGGTCGATGTCGGTTAGGTCCACCGACTAGCGGCCCCACACCGCCGTGTCGTGGTGGACGTGGGCGCTGGCGACGGCGCCGCCACGGTCCGGACGGCCAAGAGCGATCCGAGCACGTTCGCGATCGCGGTCGACGCAAGCACCGATGCGCTCGTCCGCGGTTCACGGGTGGCACTTCGCGGCCGCCTGCCGAACACGCTCTTCGTCGTAACAGCGATCGAGACTTTGCCCCATGAATTCGACGGCGTAGCCGACCTGGTGACCGTGAACTTCCCCTGGGGGTCGCTGCTCCGCGGTATCGCCTGTGGGGATGACGCTGTCATCGGCCCACTTGCCCGACTCGCGAAGCCTGGCGCATGGATCAGGGTCCTGGTTACGTAGCGCCATCGGCCTACCCGATGTTGATCGAGGTCGCTCCCCAGGAGGCGGGGTCGACGTCGGCTATCGACTGAGAGAACGTCCAGACGTGGCCGCCGAGATCCTCGGCGCTGTACTGCCTTTCCCCGTAAGGGATGGTCGCGACGTGTGGTCCTGTCGCCGACGGCGACATCGAAATAGGTCGCCGTCCCCTTCCACTCGCAGAAGGTCGTCCCCGGTCGGGTCGACGCGTGCTACGTCGACGATGAGCGCGTTCGCCCGCAGCCCGGCGACTACTACGGCGGCTGGGTGACGGATGAGATCGTCGGCCCGTTCAAGGGCGCGCCGGGGACCGAGGGATGGTGACGGCCGCGGCGTCGCGGTGACCGCGCCGTCCGAGCGACCTCATCCCCTCAGTACGTGGGTGGCATCCGACCGAATACGCGTAACAGCTATCTGTGTCTGGAGGCGTCCGCCTCCGCCCTCAGCCCCGCTGGTCGGGGTCGCGCCGGAGCACCAGCCCGATGCGCCCATAGGTCGGGTGCGGATCGGTGTACACGACGCGGCGGGTATCGGTCTCCGAGCGCCGTGCGGTCTCCCAGAGCCGGTTCTCCGCCTCGAACCCGACCTCGGCGAGCTGGGGAAATCGCGCCAGGAGCCGCGTGCCCATCTCGTGGACCAACTGCTGGATCGAGCGCGAGTTGAAGTCGTGGAAGGTGCACTCGACGTGGTCGCGCACCTGCTCGGACGCGACGTACCGCGAAAGGGCAGAGCCGGTCGCGTCCGCCGGGTCCGCGTAGCGCCAGCCCACGTCGAGATGGAGGTACAGGGGCCGGTCGACCGTCTCAGGGAGCGTCGTGTATTCGTCGCGCACGAAGCGCGTGAACGAGCTGCCGGTCACCTTGATCAGCCGCAGACCCTCTCGGCCGCTGCGCGAGTCAGAGATGACGAAGCGCTGATCCTCGGTCGGCGAGCTCGACGGCGTTCGGCCCTCCGCCCGCCCGAGCCGCACCTCGGCGAAGGCGGCGTCCCCGCGCGCTCGCTCGAAGAGCACGTTGCTGCGGACCACGCGGTCCCCGTCGAGCGCGGCGGCCGCGGCGAACGGCCGCTCGCGCCCTCGAAGGCGCAGCGACGTCATCTGCGGATACGTCTGGAGGAAAGCCTCGCCGAGGAACGCGAGGAATCCCTCGAGGGTGGGGCCCTCGTATTCGAGCGCCATCGCGAACACGAAGTTCTTCATCGTGTCGGTCGCGACGACGTTCGAATTGTCGCCGTCGGTGTACGCGGGAAGAAAGTTATCGCCGTAGACGTCGACGTCGACCTCCGCGGCGAAGAGGACGTTCTCCCGGCCCGCGAAATCGGATTCGGGGATGCGCGTGATCCCGCGCAGCGGTGACGCGTACGTCCGGTAGAAGCTGACCTGCGCCTTGCCGTAGTCGATCGTCGCGCTCATCGCCCGCGGTTGAGCCGATCGTGCGCGATCGCGAGGAACTCCGCGATACCGGTCTGGAGCTCTTCAGCGCGCGACCGCGCGAGGCGCTCCCGCATGACGGCGAGGATCTCTGCGCGGCTGCGTCCCGCGACCAAGATCACGCAGCGGAAGCCGAAGCGGCGCTCGTACACGTCGTTGACCTCCGCGAGCTCGCGCGCCGTCGCCAGCTCGCCCGGCGGGCCCTGTTCAGCGACCGCACGCGGTGACAGCGTCTGGAGCGGCGCTCCGATGCGCGGGTGGGCGTCGAGCATCGCGATGAGCTCTTCCTCGCTCATGCCCGCCATGAGCTGGCGCGCGCGAGCGATGATCGCCTCCGTCGACGGGAAGGGCGCTTCGGCGGCGAGCCGATCGGCGAGGAGTGGCGCGCGCTCGAACGCCTCAGCGACCGCGGTAGCTGACACAGCTGAACGGCGACACGAGCAGCGGGACGTGGGAGTGGCCCACCGGAAGATCGACGTCGAGCGTTACCCGCACGAGGAAAGGCGCGCGATCGGTGAAGTACGAGGCGGTGTCGAACACGAGCCGGTAGCGGCCGGGCGCGAGCTCCGCGCCCAGCTTCGCGATACGTCCATCCTCGTCCGTCGCGTCCGTGCCGACGAGCTGATCATCGCGATACAGCTCGACCGTCGCGCCGGCCGCAGGCGCTCCCGTCGTGACGTCGAGCACGTGCGTCGACAGCGTTGAGCCCGTCATCGCGCGGCTATCCTACCCACCGCATGCGCACGGTCCGGATCATCGCGGGGCCGCTCCGGTTCGTCGCGCGCCTCGAGGAGGCCGACGCGCCGCTCACCTGCTCGGCGGTGCGCGCGATGCTTCCGCTGCGAGCCAAGCTCCTGCATTGCCGGTGGAGCGGCGAGTCGACGTGGGTACCCATGGGCGACGAGTTGGTCGACGTGGGCTTCGAGAATCACACCAGCCACCCCGCGCCGGGGCAGATGCTGTTGTACCCGGGCGGGATCTCGGAGGCGGAGCTTCTCCTCCCCTATGGCTCCACGCTCTTCGCGAGCAAGGTGGGACAGCTCGCTGGCAACCACTTCGCGACCGTCATCGAAGGCGCCGAGAACCTGCCTGAGCTCGGCCGGCTCGCGCTATGGGGGGGCGCCCAGGAGTTCGCCATCGAGGACGCGTAAGCGTGGATCGCGCCGAGGTGGCGGTCCGCGGCGGGATCGAGGCCGCCCGGTGCCGAGGTTCGCGCGATCGAGCGCCTGGGTGCCGCTGCGCGCCGCGCGGGCGCGCGTGTCCACGTGGTGCACGCGAGCGGCGGCGCGGCGGTCGACGCTGTCGTGCGCGAGCGCGGGCGCGGCGCCGAGATCACCGTAGAGACCTGCCCGCATTACCTCTTGTTCGATGAGGCCGACTTCGCGCGGTTGGGTCCGGCGCTGAAGTGCGCTCCGCCAGTGCGCGACATCGTGGCGAGGGAGGCGCTCTGGCGGCGCCTGATGGAAGGGACGATCGACGCCGTCGCGTCCGACCACTCGCCGTGTCCGCCGGATCACAAACGCCGCGGGGACGACGACATCTGGCTCGCGTGGGGCGGCGTCGCCGGGATCCAATCGACGCTGCCGGCGATGCTCGCCGAGGGGGTGCACCGGCGCGGCCTCCCAC
>JALYKU010000047.1 GCA_030774595.1 Chloroflexota bacterium
GCGAGCTCGCGACCGCGCGACTCGGCCGATCGGCTCCCGGCCTCATCCGCGTCGAACGCCACCACGGCGCGTTCGATCTTCATGGCCTCGAGAACGCGGTACTGCTCCTCCGTCAGGGCGGTCCCCATCGAAGCGACCGCGGTGTCGAAGCCCTCCTGGTGCACGGTGATCGCATCGAAATAGCCTTCGACGATCACCGCGCGGCCGGCACGGCGGATCGCCGCGCTGGCCATGTCGAGCGCGTAGAGCGTCGCGCTCTTGCTGAACAGCGCGGTCTGCGGAGAATTGATGTACTTCGCCGGCTGGTCCGGCCGCATCGCGCGGCCGCCGAACGCGATGATCCGGCCCCGGGCATCCCTTATCGGCACGATCAGCCGGTCGCGGAATCGATCGATGAGGCCGCTGCGCTCGGTCGCCACGATCAGCCCCGCCCCCAGACTCTCTTCGTCGCTGAACCCCTTCTTCCGCAGGTACGACACGAGTCCGTCGCGCTGCTCGGGCGCGTAGCCGAGGCCGAACGCATCGATACTCTTCGCCGCGATGCTGCGTCCATCGAGATACGCCGTGGCCGATCTGCCCGCCTCGGTTCCGCGGAGTGCCTGCCGGAAGTAGAAGTGGGCCGTCTCGTGCGCGCTACGCAGCCGCTTTTCGCGCTCGCCCTCCGCGGCTGCCCGGCGGGTCAGCTCCACACCCGCGCGCTCCGCCAGCATCGCCAGCGCACCGGCCTTATCGACGCCGTCCATCTTGATCAGCCAGTCGAAGGCGTCGCCCCCCTCTCCGCAGCCGAAGCACTTGTACGTGCGGCGCTCGGGATCGACCGTGAACGACGGCGTCTTCTCGGCGTGGAATGGACACAGTCCCTTGAAGGTGCGGCCGGTCCTGCGCAGCGACACCCGCTCGCCCACGAGCTGGACGAGGTCGACGTGCTCCTTGACGAGGTCGAAGTCCCCGGGCAGTCAGACCCCCGTCAGGGCCGGCTCCACGCGGCCGGGATGAACAGGCTCTCGTACATGTCCAGCGCGTAGCCGTCGGTCATGCCCGCGACGTAGTCCGCCACGGCGCGCTTCGGTCCTTCGGCGTCCGCAATGCGCTGGTGCTCCAGCGGCATCCGCTCGGCGAAGCGCTCGAAGTATTGCAGCAGGTCCCAGAGCACCCCCTGCGCCTTCGTATCCTCTGTCTTCGCCGGTCCGGCCAGGTACACGTTGTCGAACATCCAGTCGCGCAGCGCGTTCGTCGCCTCGAGCACCTCGGAGCTCATCGCCACCTCGTCCTGCTCGTACGAATTCACGATGACGTCGTAGACCATGGTGTCGAGCCGCTCGGCCCGGCTGTGCCCGAGCGCGGCCCGCACCTCACCCGGGATGTCCTCTTCATCG
Organism: Chloroflexota bacterium; assembly: GCA_030774595.1. The sequence continues at coordinate 1,377 of JALYKU010000047.1, forward strand.
ATGATCCCGGCGCGCATGGCGTCGTCCGCGTCGTGGTGCAGGTACGCGATCTTGTCGGCGAACCGTACGACCCAGCCCTCCGGCGTCTCCGGCACGCCCCACGCCGGCGTCTCGAGGCCGCCCTCGGTCGGCGCGCTGTGCTTCAGGATCCCGTCGCGCACCTGGCGGGTGACGTTCAGGCCGCGCCCGTTCTTCTCGAGCTTCTCCACGATCCGCACGCTCTGCTCGTTGTGCCGGAATCCTTCGGGCAGGAACCTCGCGAGCAGCTCCTCACCGATGTGGCCGAAGGGCGTGTGGCCGATGTCGTGGCCGAGGGCCATCGCCTCCACCAGGTCCTCGTTCAGCCGCAGCGCGCTCGCGATCGCGCGGCCGATCTGGTTCACCTCGAGGATGTGCGTCAGGCGCGTCCGATAGTGATCCCCGACCGGCGCGAGGAACACCTGCGTCTTGTGCTTGGTGCGGCGGAAAGCCTTGCTGTGGACGATGCGGTCCCGGTCGATCTCGAACGCGGTGCGTGTGGGCGAGCGCTCCTCGGGCATGTCACGCTGCGCCGATGTGGACCGCGTGGCCGCGGTCGCCAGGTCGCGCACTTCGAGCTGCTCGTGCCGCTCGCGGATCCGCAGCGTCGCGACGGACCTGGTCCGCGAAAGACGCGCGAGCGGATCGGTCTCGGTGGCCATCTCCTAAAGGCTACGCGGCGCGGCGCGCGGCCCCGGCCGCCGCGGCGGGTCCGTGACCGAGCGACGCGAGCT
>JALYKU010000048.1 GCA_030774595.1 Chloroflexota bacterium
CTTCTTGGCGGCCGAGCGAGCTGCCGGCCGTGGAGCCGCCGCGCGACCCCTCGCGGGCGCCGCCGTCTTCGTGGCGCGCTTCGTGGGCGCCCCGCTCTTCGTGGCCTTCTTCTCAGGCATTCGCCCGGGTCTCCCGTTCGCGCATCACCGTGAGCGCCCTGGCGATGCGCTGGCGCGCGCTCGGGATGCCGCGGTAATTCTTGAGCTGGCGCGTGGCGAGCTGGAAGCGAAGGTTGAGCAGCTCCTCCTTCGCCGTGCGCAGCTCGTCCGCGAGCTCGGTATCAGATAGCCGCCGCATGTCCTTCACGTGCACCCGTCTCCTCCCGCGTGAGGAATTTCGTCTTGATCGGCAGCTTGTACGAGGCCAGCCGCATGGCCTCCTTCGCGAGCAGCGGATCGACGCCCGAGAGCTCGAAGAGGACGCGCCCCGGGCGGACCACCGCGACCCAGTGGTCGGGCGCGCCCTTTCCGGAACCCATCCGCACCTCGGCCGGCTTCTTCGTCACCGGCTTGTCCGGGAACACGCGGATCCACAGCTTTCCGCCGCGCTTGAGGTGGTGGACGATCGCGCGCCGGGCCGCCTCGATCTGCCGAGCCGTCATCCAGCACGGCTCCTGGGCCTGTAGCGCGTAGTCGCCGAAGGCCAGGAACGCTCCCCTGCTGGCGGCTCCCTTCATCCTGCCACGCTGGAACTTGCGGTGCTTGAGCCGCTTCGGTTGCAGCATCGCTCTAGAGCCCCGTTCGCCCGGCTGCGGCCGGCGCCTGCTGCGCCACGTGGCGCGGCGCCGGCTCGACGTCGCCCCTGTAGATCCAGGCCTTGACGCCGATCGTGCCGAACGTCGTCTTGGCGATGGCGCGGCCGAAGTCGATGTCCGCGCGGAGGGTGTGTAGGGGCACGCGGCCCTCGCGCTCCCACTCGCGCCGCGACATCTCGGCGCCGCCCAGGCGGCCGGCGACCGCGACGCGCACGCCCTTCGCGCCCGACTTCATCGAGCGGGAGACGGTCTGCTTCAGCACTTTGCGGAATGACACGCGCCGCTCGAGCTGCTGCGCCACGTTCTCGGCGATCAGGGTCGCGTCGAGCTCCGGGTAGCGGATCTCGAAGATGTTCACCTTCACGGCCTTGCCGGTCGTCTTGGCCAGCACCTGGCGGAGCTCCTCGACCTTCGTGCCGCCCTTGCCGATCACCACGCCCGGCTTCGCCGTCTGGATCGTGACGGTGACCTGGTTCGTCGACCGCTCGATCTCGATGCGCGCGATGGCGGCGTCGCGTAGACGAGAGCGGATCGCCTGGCGGATGGCGAGGTCCTCCTTGAGCAGGAGCCTGTAGTTCTTCGATCCCGCGTACCACTTCGCGTTCCACGTCTTGGTGAAACCGAGGCGGAAGCCGGTGGGATGCACCTTCTGGCCCATGGCTAGGCCTCCTTCTCGTCGAGCACGACGGTGAGATGCGCGGTGCGATGGACCTTGATGTCGCGCCGGCCGCGCCCGCGCATCCATACCCGCTTCATCCGCGGCCCCTCGTCGGCGACGGCCCGCTTCACGTAGAGGTTCTCGAGCGTGAGGTTGAAGTTGTTCTCGGCGTTCGCGACCGCCGAGCGCACGACCCTTCCGATCGTGACGGCCGGCGCCTTCGGCAGGTGCTCGAGCAGGGCGATCGCCTCCGCGGCCGGCTTGCCACGGATGAGGTCCGTGACCAGCCGCGCCTTCCGCGGCGACATGCGCTGGAACCTCGCACTCGCCCGGACTTCCATCACGCCCCCGCCTTCACGGTCGTCGCGCGCTCTGTGGCGGCACCGCGGCCGTGACCGCGGAACGTGCGGGTCGCCGCGAACTCGCCGAGCTTATGGCCGACCATGTTCTCCGTCACGAACACGGGAACGTGTCGGCGGCCGTCGTGGACCGCGATGGTGTGGCCGACCATGATCGGCAGGACCACGGAGTCCCGCGACCACGTCTTGATGACCTTCTTCTCGTTGCGCTGATTCAGCGCCTCGATCTTCTCTTTGAGCGAGGCCTCGACGTAGGGGCCTTTCTTTACCGATCTACTCACGGCTTATCCTTTTCTTATCGCGTTCGGGCTCTACAGCACGGGATGGTGCGATCCAGCCCGTTTTCAAGGTGGCAACCCGTCCCCGCTCAGACGTCATGCTGCTCCGTTTCATCACTTTCTCTTTCATCACTTTCTCTTCTTCGCGGGCTTGATCACGAAGCGATCCGTCTTCGGGTTCCGGCGCGTCTTCAGTCCCATCGCCGGCTTGCCCCATGGCGTCTGGGCCTGGCCACCGACGGGGGACTTCGCTTCACCGCCGCCGTGCGGATGGTCGCGCGGCGACATCACGACGCCGCGGACCGCGGGCCGCCAGCCCATGCGCCGCTTGTGCCCGGCGCCGCCGATCTTGCGGTTCTCGTGATCGAGGTTACCGAGCTGGCCGATCGTGGCGCGGCAGCGCACGTGAATGATGCGGATCTGCCCCGAGGGCAGGCGCACCTGGGCGTAGTCGCCCTCCTTCGCCACGAGCTGCGCGACCCCACCGGCGGAGCGCACGAGCTGCGCGCCGCGGCCGGGCTGCAGCTCGATCCCGTGGATCTGCGTCCCCGTCGGGATCTGCTCGAGGCTCAGGCAGTTCCCCACCCGCGCCTCGGCATCCGCGCCCGACAGCACGGTATCGCCGACGTTGAGCTCGTTCGGAGCGAGGATGTAGCGCTTCTCGCCGTCCCGGTACGACAGCAGCGCGAGGCGCGCGGAGCGGTTCGGGTCGTACTCGATGGCGGTGACCTTGCCCGGGATCCCATCCTTGTTGCGCTTGAAGTCCACGATCCGGTAGCGCTTCGCCTCGCCGCCCCCGCGGTGGCGGGTGGTGATGCGGCCCTGCGCGTTGCGGCCCGCCTTGCGCACCTTGCGCTCGGTGAGCTGCCGCTCCGGCTCCTTCCCCTTCGTCAGCTCGGCGAAGGAAGCCGACTGGCGGAAGCGCCGCACCGGGGTGACGGACTTGTACTGCTTCAGCGGCATGACGGCTCCTGCATACCTACACGCCTCGGTCAATCTGCGCGGCTTCGCCGGCAGAACAGCTCAAGGCTGGTCGAATTCGCTCGTCGCGGCATTGCCGCTCCTCGCTCATAGCTACACGCCTCTTTCAATCTGCGCGGCTTCGCCGGCAGAACAGCTCAAGGCTGGTCGAATTCGCTCGTCGCGGCATTGCCGCTCCTCGCTCATAGCTACACGCCTCTTTC
>JALYKU010000049.1 GCA_030774595.1 Chloroflexota bacterium
GGGAACTCTGAAGCGGGCAGCTCGTGGCTGGTAGACGATGCTTTCGTGCGACTGGTCGTTTCTTTGGTCGGGCTGCTGCTTATCGCGGGAGCTTGCGGGTCGGTCGCGACGTCGAATTCGAGTCCAGCGCCGACGGCGCGTCCCTCGACACTCGCTCGCCCCGGGACCGCGCAGAGCATCAAAGGTGAGCCCCCGATACTTCTCCATTCATCACGCGCGGCCGGCGCCTTCACGCTTCCGTACTCCGGAGGGTGGCGCTATGACGGACGGATGGGGACGCTCGCCCCGGCTGGCACCCTCCCAGAACCGATCGAGCATCCCACCCCCACCGGGGCGCTGGTGGCGATCGAACGGCAGAGCACGACGCCTGGCGGCTACTACGTCTCGACCGAGCTCGCGGTGCGTGACCAGGGCAGCGGCGCTGAGCGGGTCATCTATCGCGCGCCGCAGCTCTTCTACTGGTCAGGTTGGTCACCCGACGGTCACTACCTCGCGCTCTGGGAGGTCGATTTCTTCAGCGGCTCGATCGACCTCGACGGTAGGCCTCTTGTGCTGCTCGACGCCAGGACCGGCGCACGCATCGACCTGGGGCGGACCCTACTCAACGCGACCACTGCCTGGACGGCACCGCACACGCTCGCCTTTGTCGCCGGCGGCGGGCGCATGGTCTGGGATGCGAAAACGCTACGGCTCTGGTCGCCTGAGACCGGCGTTCACGACGTGACGGCGTTCGGCGTCGTCGGATTTGCCCCCGTATGGAGCGCCGACGGACGCTGGCTCTATTTCGTGAGCGGAGCCGCAGGCCAGTACGATCCGGTCCTGTTCTTCACGGGTCGCGGCATCGGGGATCGCACGATCACCATCTACGACGCCCTGACGGGCACCCAGCGACAGCTCGCGCACGAGGCAGGGTTCGTCGATGAGGGCGCGCGGCCGTCGCGCGACGGTTCTCGTCTTCTCGTGCTCCGCCGAGAGCTCGTCGCCGCCCAGGATGTGCGATCGATACCCGACGCCCCACTCGAGCTGTGGCTGACTGACGCAGAAGGCAAACACGGAACGCCTCTCCTACGTATGGCGAAGGTCGGCTTCGGCTACTACGGCTGGTACCCCGGTCCGAGCGAATGGGATTGGACCGAGTAAGCCACACCGCCCAGCTAGGACGCGGCCGCGTCGGTCGGCCCTTCGAGCACCGGCGTCGGATCGCGGAAGCGGCGCACCTCGTCGTTCCGCGCGTTCACGCCGATGATGGCCGCGGCGATGACTGCCGCGCCGGCGGTGGCCGCGATCTGAGGGCCGAACGCCTCGACGGCGAGACCCGTCTGCAGCTGCGACGTCTGCGCCATCCCACGGCCGACCAGCAGGAACGCGGCGAGGGTCCGCCCGCGATACGCCTCGTCCGCCTGAAGCTGGAAGATGCTGTTGCGCATCGTCGCCCACCAGGTATCGGCGAAGCCGACGAGCGCGAGGGTGATCGCCGAAAGCTCGAACGAGCGCGACCACGCGAACACGGCGAACGACGCGACGTAGCCGTAGCCCGACAGCATCATGGATCGGCCCTTGCGCACGACGTCGCCGTTCATCACCAGCGCGCCGGTGCCAACGAGCGCACCCGCTCCAAGCGCACTGAGCAGGAATCCGAGGCCTTCGGGACCGACATGCAATACATCCTTCGCGACGATCGTCACGAGCGCGGTGTTCGCGCCGAACAGGCTGTGCGCGGACTCGAGGAACAGCAGGTGCGCGAGGATCGGCTTGCCGAGCGTGTAGCGGGCACCGTCGACCGTCTCCGCCAGCAGCGACCGCCGCACGCGGTCGACGATCGCCGGTTTGCTGATCAGCAGCAGCGCAACGATGATCGCGAGGAAGCTCACTGCGTTGATGAAGTAGGGCAGCGCGGGGCCGGTCGTGACGATGAGGATCCCGGCCAGGCTCGGACCGATGAGCCGCGCGATGCGAAACACCGCGGCGTTCAAGGTGATCGCGTTCTGCATCTGAGAGCGCGGGACCATCGTCGTGTACATCGCGCGGCGGGCCGGGGCGTCGAACGTCTGGAGCGTCCCGTTGATCACGCTCGCCAGGTAGATGTGCCACACCTCGACCTGGCCCGTCGCCACCACCAGACCGAGCCCGAACGAGGTCAGCGCGGAGCCGCCTTGCGTCAGGAGCAGGAGGCGGCGGCGGTCGACGCGGTCCGCGATCGCGCCCGCGAGCAGACCGAACGCGAAGGTGGGGATCGCGCGCATCGCGCCGCCGATGCCGAGCAGCACGGGGGAGCCCGTGATCTCGTACAGCAGCCACGTCGTGAGCGTCTGCTCCATCCAGCTGCCGCACTGCGAGACCGTGAGACCGGTGAAGTAGAGCGCGAAATCGCGGTGGCGGAGTGGCGCGAGGCCCGGAGCGAATCGCATCTGCGCGGCCTATATTCGGGTCTCTGAGCACGCACCGTCTTCGCTTCACCCTGAACGGCGCGCCCCGATCGGTCGAGGTCCGCGCCGATCGGCGGCTCATCGAGGTGCTCCGCGACGACCTCGGCTTCACGGGGACGAAAGAGGGCTGCTCGATCGGCGTGTGCGGCGCCTGCAGTGTGCTGGTCGACGGCGATCTTCTATCCGCCTGCCTGCTGCCCGCCGTATTCGTCGACGGTCGTGCGGTCACGACGGTCGAGGGCCTCGCGAGTGGAGAGACGCTTTCGCCGCTGCAAGACGCGTTCATCCGCGAAGGTGGCTTCCAGTGCGGGATCTGCACGCCAGGCCAGCTCATCGCGGCGACCGCGCTCCTCGCCGAGCACCCGCGACCGACCGACGATCAGATCCGCGAATGGATGATGGGCAACCTCTGCCGCTGCACGGGTTATCACGGCATCACGCGGGCGATCAAAGCGGCTGCCGCGTGACCTACGACTATCACGAGCCGGAGACCGTCGGCGACGCCGTCGCGCTGCTCGCGCGTTACGGCGAGGACGCGCATCTCGTTGCCGGCGCGACGGCGTTCACGCTGCTCTGGCGACAGGGTCTGCTGAGACCGGGACATGTCATCGGCCTGCGGCGCATCGCGGCGCTCGGCGCGATCACGCGGGTCGGCGGCGGCCTCGTGATCGGTGCCACCGTGACCCACCGCGCGGTCGAACGGTCGAGCGAGGTCGCTCGCTACTGCCCCGCGCTCACGAGTGCGTTCGCGTCGGTGGCGACGGTGCGCGTGCGCAACCAGGCGACGGTCGGCGGCAATCTCGCGCACGCCGATCCGGCGCAGGATCCGCCGCCGATGCTCATGGCGCTGGGCGCCGAGGTCACGGCGGCGTCGACCGCGGGCGAGCGCGCCATTCCGCTCGACGAGCTCTTCGTCGATGTATTCACGACGTCGCTCCGCCCCGGCGAGATCATCACGGCCGTTCGACTGCCTCCGCTGGCGGCCGGAACGCGGGCGACGTACCTGAAGTTCCTGCCGCAGACCGCCGACGATTACGCAACTGTCTCCGTCGCGGCGACGCTGCGGCTCGGGGGCGACGGTACGGTGGCGGAGATCCGCGTGGCGCTCGGCGCCGCGGGTCCCACACCGGTGCGCGCTCGCGC
>JALYKU010000050.1 GCA_030774595.1 Chloroflexota bacterium
CCGCGGACCGTTCCTTTCGCACCGCCCACACCGCCGACCGGAGGACGCGGCCCCCGTCGAGGGGGAACCCCGGCACCATGTTGAAGAGGGCGAGGGCGATGTTCACCCATCCGAGGTAGTCGGCGACCGCCTGGACGGGCTGCAGCGCCGGAGCCTCGGCGACGGTCGCCACGAGCACGCCGAGCCCGCCGATGCACAGGCTCGTGAACGGGCCCGCCACGGCCATGAAGAACTCGGCTTTGGCGCTCGGCGGCTCCTTGGTCAGGTTCGCGACGCCACCGAGGAGGAACAGCGTGATCGACGACACGGACATGCGGAAGCGCCTGGCGACCAGAGCGTGGGCGAGCTCATGCGCGAGCACCGAGCAGAAGAACAGCAGCGCCGCGATCGCGGCGACGATGAGCGTCTTCTGATCCGACCAGAATGGGTAACGCTCGGGCAGGACCTGGTCGGAGAGCGTCAGCAGCACGAGGCCGAAGATGACGAGCCACGACAGATGCACGCGGATATCGATACCGAAGATGCGCGCGATGAGGAGCGAGCCCGGCATGCTCGCCAGCATATGGGGCGCGAGCCGGTGCTCGAGGACGGTCGAGTGATGACACGGCCGTCCGCTTCCGGTACAGTTGTTCGCGAAGTAGAACGGAGTACCACCTGATAGCCGCAGCACCCGTGCTCGTTGGCGTTGCTCGTTTCGGCGACCTCAGCGTCCAGCCCGACATCGCGAGAGCGATCAGCGACCTCGGCTTCATGGCCCCCACGGCGGTCCAGCGGCGGGCGATACCGATCCTGCAGAGCGGGCGCGACCTGCTCGCGCAGGCGCAGACGGGGACTGGAAAGACCGCCGCTTTCGCCATCCCGATCCTCGAGCGCGTCCGCCCCGACACGAAGCATCCTCAGGCGCTCGTCGTCGTCCCGACCCGCGAGCTCGCGGTACAGGTGACGCGGGAATTCGCGGCCCTTGGCAGGTACCGGCACGCGCACGAGATCGCTGTCTACGGAGGCGTCGGTTACGGGCAGCAGGAGCGCGCGCTCAAGCGCGGCGCGGCCGTGGTCGTCGGGACCCCCGGGCGCCTGCTCGACCACATCGAGCGGGGCACGCTCGACCTCTCGGGTCTCGAGGTGGTGATCCTTGACGAAGCGGACCGGCTCCTCGACATGGGTTTCGCGCCGGAGGTGCGGCGGCTGCTACGGCACTGTCCCGCGAAGCGCCAGACCGCGCTCTTCAGCGCGACCCTCGCCGGAGCGGTGAAGGACCTCGCGCGCAGCTTTACGCGCGATCCCGCGCAGGTCGTCATCGGTCCCGAGCAGCAGAACCTCGAAGCGATCGAGCAGATCTTCATCGAGGTCCTGGAAGAGGACAAGGTCAAGGCGCTCGAGGAGCTCCTTCGCAAGTACGAGATCGAGCAGGTCCTCGTCTTCCGCCACACCAAACGCGGAGTGGACCGGCTGCTGGAGACGCTGCAAAGGCGCGGGCACCGTGCCGCGGCGATCCACGGCGACATGCAACAGCGCGAGCGCGAGCGCACCCTGGACGCGTTCCGCGAGGGAAAGATCCCCCTGCTGATCGCGACCAACGTGGCCGCGCGCGGACTGCACATCGAGGACATCAGCCACGTGATCAACTACGACCTGCCGGAGGACGCCGACACGTTCACGCATCGCGTGGGCAGGACCGGGCGGCTCGGCAAGAGCGGCGTTGCGGTGACATTCGTCGGTGAATGGGACTTCGACCAGTTCGACACGCTGCGCAAACAGGCGAGGGTCCCCTTCCGCCGCGAGGTGCTCGACCTCTACACGCGCTAGCGAGGGCCTCCGGCCCCTCGGACCCGGGGAAAGACCACACCTGCCCAGGCCGATCGAGGCAGAGTTCGCCGGTTGAAATGGACACCAGTGTGTCGATTCTCGTGTGTCGATTTGCGCCCCAAAGGGGCGCTAACCAACGAACTCGCGAGCGATGCCTTCCCACAGCTGCGTCATCAGCTCCAAAGACGCGACGTCCACGCGCTCGTCGTTGCCATGGAACATCGCGACGAACTCGTTGAACGGGATGCGCGCGCTGTACAGGCCGTAGCCGTACGCGACGACCCCTTTGCGGCGGAAGAACCGCGCGTCTGTCGCGCCGACGAGCATGAACGGGACCGGCGTCGCGCCCGGCACCAGACGCCGCGTAACGCCGGTAAGCGTGTCCCACAGCGAGGTGTCGAGCGGCGACGCTGTCGCGACGTTGTCGCCTTCGCCTGTGATCTCGACGACTTCGCGGAGGTCACCGAGCGCGTCCGCGAGCATCTCGTGCACCTCGTCGCGTTCGTGACCTGGCAGGGTGCGTACGTCAACGAGGATCTCGACGTTGTCCGGGATCACGTTCGTCTTGGTGCCACCGCGGATCACGGTCGGCGTGAAGGTCGTCCGCGTCCCCGCGTGGACCATCCGCGCGAGACCGAGGGGAAGGTCCGCGAGCGCCGCGTCGAGCGCCGCCGGATCGCGGGCGAGCGACGCCGGCAGCCCGAGCGCCGTCACCGAGCGCTGCCAGAGGTCATGCAGCTCGACCGGCGGCCGGTAGGACCCGATACGGCTCACGGCCTCGGCCGCCTTCGTCAGCGCGTTGTCGGTGCGGTAGGGCATCGAGCCGTGGCCTGGGCGTCCGCGGACGCGCAGCTGGAGCCAGTGCGAGCCTTTTTCGCCGCTGCTCACGGGAAGCAGCGGGCCGTCGCCTCCCGGGAGCGGTAAGCGCGCCCCGCCGAACTCCGTCAACAGGTGATCCGTGCGCACGTCGTCCCACGCGTTCTCGGTCAACCACGCTGCGCCGTAGGTCCCGAGGGCCTCCTCATCGGCCATCGCCGAGTACACCAGCGTCCCACGGGGCCGGAACCCGGCGCGAAGAAGCTCGCGGATCGAAACGGCCATGGAGGCGGTGACGGCGAGCATGTCGATCGCTCCCCGTCCCCAGACTTCGCCATCGACGAGCTCGCCGGCGAAGGGGTCGCGCTGCCATCCTTCGGCGTTCACGGGGACGACGTCCAGGTGCCCCATGAGGTGCAGGCTCGGCGCGTGCGGCTCCCTGCCCTCGATCCGCAGCACCAGGCTGCCCCGCCCCGGATGCGGCTCGTAGCGCCGGAGCTCGACGCCCGGATGCTGCAGGAACGCGGCGAGCGTTTCGACGCTGCGCGTCTCGTGGCCCGAATCCGGCGTGCCGTCGTTGACGCACGCGTTGCGGATGAGCTGCTGGATGAGCTCGGTCGTGTCGCCGGCGACGGTCATGCGGGCACCGTCGCCAACTCCTCGCGCACGACTCGCGCGGCTTCGACCACGACCCTGCATTTCGCGATGGACTCCTCGACCGTGCGTGTCTTGAGGCCGCAATCGGGGTGCGGGAGCAACCGATCGGCGGAGACGTGGCGGAGGCCCTTGCGGATGCCCTCGGCCGCCTCGTCGACGGACTCGAGCTCGTGCTTGTGCACGTCGACGATGCCGATCGCCAGCTCCTTGCTGAACGGGTCCCTGTCGAAGAGCTCGAGGTACTTGTACTCGTAGTTCGCCATGGCGAGGTCCAGCTGGTCGACGGGGAGCTCAAGGATGCCGGGATAGATGGCGGCGAAGTCGCCGTAGCAGATGTGCGAGATCGTCTTCGCCGTGAGGTTGGCGGTGACGATGCCCATCGCCTCGATCGCGATGTCCAGCTCCTCCGGACGCGCGTGGATCGCGGGCTCGTCGATCTGTATGTAGCGTGCGCCGGCGGCCTGGAGGTCTTCGGCCTCCTGCCGGACGACCTCGGCGAGCGCGAGCGCGGCCTCGCGACGCGTGGCGTACGCCTCGTTGTACGACCAGTCGAGCATCGTGTACGGACCGGTCAGCATGCCCTTCACCGGGCGATCGGTGAGCGATTGCGCGTACGTGAACCATTCAACCGTCATCGGCTTCGGCCGCGACAGCTTTCCCGAGATCACGGGCTTGTGGTAGTAGCGGTTGCCGTACGAGCGCACGAGACTGCCCTGCGTGTACCCCTCGAGCAGCTCGGCGAAGTAAGCGACCATGTCTCCGCGGTACATCTCGCCGTCGACCAGGATATCGAGGCCGATCTCCTCCTGCTTGCGGATCCACTCCTCCGTCGCCTTGCGCTCGAGCTCGTGGACCTCGCTCGCCGACAGCTTCCCGCGCGCCTGCTGGTTGCGCGCTTTCTGAAGGTACTCGGGCTTCGCAAAAGAGCCGACGGTGGTTGTGAGCAGCAGGTCCGTCATGCCGCCGCCTTTCCTATGGCGCCCGCGATGTGGACGAGCGCGTACAGCTTGTCGGTCGCGACCTTGTGTGGCAGGTACTCGAGTCCGGTCGTCGGCGCGAGCCACAGGCGCTCCGGAGGTACGAGCCGGAGCGCGTCGTCGACGAGACGGCCGAGCTCGGCCTCGCGTTCGAGCCGCGTGTTGCGCGCGTCGACCACACCGAGCACGACGGTCTGCTTGAACGCGTCCAAGCGCCGTACCGCGGTCGTCTCGCGGCTGCGCACATCGATGCCGACCTGAGCCACGGGGAACGACGCCAGTGACTCGAGGATGCGGTCGGCCGGAAAGAAGTACGTCTGGACAGCGAGGGGCACTCCGGCCGTCGCGAGCCGCGCGTACGCCTCGCGGGCCAGCTCGATGTGCTGTGGCCGCGCCACGAGCGCCGGGTCCTCGACATCGACGAGCGCCGCACCCGCCGCGCCGAGGCCACGGATCTCGGCCGCGATCGCGTCCGCGACCGCGAGGGTCCGGTCCTCGAGCGAGCGGTAGTGCCGGTCCACGGCGAGCGTCGCGAAAGTGAGCGGACCGCACACCGCGGCCTTCAGCTCAGCGCGGGCGACGCTACGCGCCAGGGTGAAGTCGCGCACGAGCGTCGCGCCTTCGGTCGTTATCGCGCTTTCAATGACCGGCTGGCGGAAATAGGTGTTGTTGTCGTAAAAGCGCTCGAGGGCGCCACGCGACACGCCGCCCCAGCCGCGAGCGAACGCTGCGCAGATGTCGTCCCAGCGGACCTGACCGTCGTTGATCACATCGACGCCGACGGCTTCCATCTCGCCGACGACGCGGCGGGTCGTGGAGTCGAAGACAGCGTCGAGACCGGCGCTGTCCAGCTCGTCGCGGTCGTGCCGGTGGAGCGCGCGGCGCAGCTCCTGGCCTCCCGCATCGTCCGAGATCTTGGGGAACGCCCCGATCACGGTGGTCTTCATGGGGTGCAGCTCACGGACAAGAACGACCTCTCATTTCAAAGAAAGTCGCCCCTCGCGCGGGTCGACCCTCTCTCATCTTTCCCTGTCGCCAAGGACGGAATTGGCACCGCAGCGGGTCTCCGCCGGTCGCCGAGGCGTCATCGGGCCGTATCCCTCAGCCTCTCTCGATGAAGGGGTATTCGGTCGGCGCGATGCTAGCACGTACACTGCGCCGGTCCCGTGAAGGATGGATCGATCGAGCGGACCATGCGCGCCTTCAGTGAGGACCTGGCATCGGACCGCGCTGTACCCGGCGGCGGCAGCGCGGCGGCATGCGCCGGAGCGCTGGGCGCGGCGCTTGCGGCGATGGTCGGACGCATCGCGGGGAAGAAAGACGCTGGCGCCGCGTCGGAATATGTGGCGGAGGTCGACGGATTGCGCGCCGACCTGCTTCGTCTGGTCGACGAGGATGCCACCGCGTTCGCGAAGGTGGCCGTCGCCATGAAGCTCCCGCGAACGACCCAGGAGGAGAAGCGCGAGCGTAGAGAGACGATGCAAGCGGCGCTCTTCGACGCGGCGCGCGTGCCCCTGGAGACGGCGCGCATCAGTCGCAGGTTGCTCGACTCGTGCGAGCGCGGCACCCGGATAGCGACCGACTCGACGGTGAGCGATCTCGGTGTCGCGGCGCTCTTGGCGCACGCCGCGCTCGAGGGCGCGGCTCTCAACGTGAAGATCAACTTGGCGTCCATCAAGGATCCCGAGCGCGTCGCCGAGCTCACCGCCGACCTTGACAGCGCTCTGGATGGCGCCGAGAAGCAGCGCGAGCGCATCATCGAGGCCGTCACGGCGAGGATCGCGCGCTGAGATGGTGCGGCTGCTGCATGGCAGGCCGCTCGCGGAAACGATCAACGCGGCCTCGAAAGAGCGCGCGAGTTCCCTTCGTCAACGAGGTGCGACGCCCCATCTGGCCGTGGTCTCTCTCGGCGCGGACCCCGCAGGGAATACATACGCTCAGCGCCTCGCACGGGCTGGGCGAAGGCTGGGCATCGACGTCCGAGATGTCGCGCTCGCCCGGCACACCAGCGAAGCGAGGCTGGTGTCGGTGCTCGAGGGCCTCGCCGGGGACCCGGAAGTCAACGGCATACTTCTGCTGACGCCTCTGCCGGGCGCGCTGAATGAGGGACACATCGTCGACCACATCGCAGTGGAGAAGGACGTGGAGGGAATGCACCCCTTCAACGTCGGGGTCCTCGCCGATGGCCGGCCGCGCTTCGTCCCTTCCACCGCCGACGCCGTCGTCGAGCTGTTGAAGTTCTATGAGATCCCGCTGCGCGGGGCGCACGCCGTGGTCATCGGCCGCAGTACCGTCATCGGCCGCCCGGCGGCCTACCTCCTGCTGAAAGAGGACGCCACCGTGACCATGGCCCACAAGCAGACGGCCGACCTCGGTCGCTTCACGCGCCAGGCGGACGTGGTCGTCGTGGGCGTCGGGCGCGATCGCTTCCTCACCGGTGACATGCTATCCAAGGGCGCGACGGTGATCGACGCCGGGATCAACGTGACCCCCGCCGGGCTCAGCGGTGACGTCGATGTCGACAGCGTCTCAGCCGTCGCCGGCGCCCTCAGTCCGGTCCCTGGTGGACTCGGGACGGTGACAGCCGCGCTGCTACTCAGAAATGTGCTGACCGCAACGGAGCGGCAGAGGGCCGGGGTCTAGCCCATGACGATGGGAATCAGGTCGGTTAAGGCGTGGATGCCTTCGCCGACGAACAACAAGACTAGAAGCTTAACCACATGACCTCCTATGACGTGCGCCACCCTTGCCGGTGCGCTTTCGTGGCGAATTCAAGAGCCTCTGAGGTAAGTCCCTGCTTGGCCAGCACTTCACTCAATTCAGCGTAGGTCGCATCAAGCTCACGCCCGCCATGACTAGTGCTCATCAAGTCGACGACCTGGCGAAGATGCTGTTCGGCGAGGGCGGGATCCACGTTCTTCAGCACTTTGCCGAGCGCATACCTTGCCTGAACGCGAAGCGCGAGCTCACCGAGGTCATCGGCGCGAACCGTCGCGTTTCCCAGAAGGTCGAGTGCCTCTTCGACGTACCCGATCTCAGCGAGCAGCGCGCCCTTGTTGATATCGACCCGAGTTACCAGATGAGGGTTTCTCGCCATGACGGCAGCGTCTCGCGCGGAGTTGAGCGTTTCGATAGCCCGAGCGTTGTGTCCAAGGGCGTGCAGGGTCCGCGCTGTGTGCAGGCGGATTTCGGCAGCTCTTGACCTGTTTCTGATCGATTCAAAGAGAGTCTCGCTCTTACGGAGATATGTGATCGCGGCCTCGAAGTCCCCAAGCTCCAGTCGCGACATGCCCATCGCGGCGTACAAGGAAGCCGTCCATTTGTCGTCCCCGATATCAATACCCTCAGCCGCCGCCCGTTCGAAATGTTGAAGTGCCGTCAAGAAGTCGCCCCGTTGAAAGAAAGTAAGCCCGAGGTTGTGCAGAACATGCACCTTGAAGAGCTGATCGCGGAGATCGCCCCGAACGAGCGCTGCCAAGGCGATCTCAAGCTGCTCGGCCGCTTCGGCATAACTCATGATGAGATGAAGAGCCATTCCTAACTGCGCCCTCGTGCGTGCCACACGTTCGGCATCGTTAGTGGCCAAATAGAAGCGAAGCGCCTCTTCGAGCGGAGGAACGGCCTTACTTCCCTGTCCACCTTCCCAATACGCACGGCCAAGAGCTCGAAGCACTGAAGCCCGGTCCGCACCTCGTGAATCAGTAAGGAGAGGCTGGAGGATGGCGACTGCTTCCTCGCTACGTCCTTCGGCGACCAATTGCATCGCGCGGGCCCTTTTCGACTCTCGTTCCTGACGTTCACGCTGTTCCCCTTCGTCCTCGAGGAAGAAGGCGACGGGCTTTCGCAACTTGGCGGCGATGAATTCAAGCGATTTCATGGCCGGGCGGATCTTTCCCAGCTCGATGGCGCTCACGTATGCGCGGGTGAAGTGGGGCGCGCCGAGCTCCGTCTGCGTGAAGCCAGCGGCGGCTCTTGCGCTGCGCACGCGCTCCCCCAGCTGCTGGAGCGACGGGGAAAGCGGTACCGGTCGACGGGAGCGAGTGCGGGCTGCCGCCATCCCGGGGAGCCTAGAGACCAGGGACGCCCGCGGTCAATAGGCAATCGACATGAGGCTAGATCCGGACGATCGGTGGGTGCTCCGGATCCTGATAGTGGAAAGTGTCGATGAAACGCAGCTTGCCCACCCGCCGAGTCATGAGCACGGAATGGGTCCGGATGCCGCGGCCGAAGAACCGGACGCCCTGCAGAAGCTCGCCGTCCGTGACGCCCGTGGCGATGAAGCGCAGGTCTTCCCCGCTCGCCAGGTCCTCCGTGCGGTAGACTCGCTTCTCGTCGGCCACACCCATCCGCCGGGCGCGCTCCCGTTCTTCCGGGCTCCGGAACGCCAGGCGACCGAGGATCTCCGCTCCCAGGCAACGCAGGGCGGCCGCGGCGAGCACGCCCTCCGGTGCACCGCCGGTACCCATGACCGCGTGGACGCCGGTGCCGGCGACGGCGACAGAGATCGCGGCCGTGAGATCGCCGTCATCGATCAGCTTGATGCGCGCGCCGGCGTTGCGCACCTGGCCGATGAGCTTCTCGTGCCGCGGCCGATCGAGGACCACCACGGTGAGGTCGTCGACGTCCCGGTTCAGCGAATCCGCGATGATCCTGAGGTTCTCGGCGACCGGGCGGTCGAGGTCGACCTTTCCCTTCGCCGGCGCGCCCACCACGAGCTTCTCCATGTACGTGTCCGGCGCGTGCAGCAGGCCACCCGGCTCGGACACCGCGATGACCGCCGTGGAGTTGGCACGGCCCTTCGCGACGAGGTTCGTCCCTTCAAGGGGATCGACGGCGATGTGCACCTCGGCGCCATCACCGCGTCCCACGCGCTCGCCGATGTACAACATCGGCGCCTCATCACGCTCGCCCTCTCCGATGACGATCGTGCCGCTGAACGAGGCTTCGTCCATCGCCTTGCGCATCGCCTCCACCGCGGCGTGGTCCGCGCGGTCGGTCTCCCCGTGGCCCATCCAATGAGCGGCGGCGATGGCCGCCTCCTCCGTGATCCGGACGAGCTCCAAGCTCGGCGTGCGCAGGTCCGACTGCTGTGCGTCGGCGATCATGCGCCGGTAACGTAGTCCGTTTGGCCGCCGGCCGCTGAGGTCGCGGCCGGCAACGCGGCTCGGCGGCGCACGATTACGCTGAAGCCGCGATCAGGGTGTGCCGGGAAGTCTGGTCGGCGGGGGTGTGCTCCTGGACCAGATCCAGGCGATCATCGCGATCGTCCTCATCGACCTCGCGCTTTCGGGGGATAACGCGCTGCTGATCGGCATGGCCGCGCGCCAGCTGCCGGACGACCAGCGGCGTATCGCCATCGTGGTCGGAGGAACGCTCGCGGTGGCGCTGCGCATAGCCGGCACGGCGGTCGTGTCCCTGCTGCTCGCGATCCCGTATCTCCAGTTGATCGGTGGCATCGCTCTCGCCGTCATCGCGTACCGGCTGGTGGCGCACGAAGCAGGAGGGCACGACGTCCGCCCAGCGGGGTCGCTGCGCGGAGCGATCATCACGATCCTCGTGGCCGACGCCGTCATGAGCCTCGAGAACGTGCTGGGCGTGGCCGGTGCCGCCCACGGGGACATCCCAATCCTCGCGTTCGGCCTCGCTCTGTCGATCCCGATCGTCCTGTTCGGCAGCGGCCTCGTCGCCGGGATCATCGATCGTTACCCTCGGGCGATCTGGCTCGGCGCCGCGGCGCTCGCGTGGACGGCCGTGGACCTCGGCTTCGCTGATCCGACGGTCGCCAGGCTCGTCCCCGACCATCTGGCGATCGAGATCGCCGCGACCGCCGTGCTCCTCGCCATCATCTACGCCGCTCACCGCGTGGGACGCTCGACCGCCGGCGCACCGACGTAGACCTGCGCCTTCACTCCGGGCGCCGTCAGTCGTTCGCATCGCGAAAGCGCAGTCGTTCACCAGCGTGCGGTGGTCGCCCCGAGACTTGGCAATGCACCCTCGGTCAGGACCGCTGCGTTGCTCGGAACAGCCCGCGCCCGAGCTCGACAGCGCGTATGAGCCGCTCCGCGGCGGCCTCGATGAGGAATTCGGCGTCGGCCATGGCCTGTTCGAGCGTCATCGGCCGGTCCGTCGTGACCTCGAGGGCGGCGAGGCCTGTGGCGAAAAGCGCGGCGTATCCGGGCGCGGTCCCACCCGCTATCGCCGCGACCGAGCGGCCGCCCGCGCGCGCGCGCTGCGTGACGACGCTCGTCAACTTGCCGTAGCCGCTCTGCGCATCCACACGGCCTTCGGCCGTCAGCACGAGGTCGCACGCACCGAGGCGACGCCCGAAGCCTGTCGCGTCCAGCACCAAGTCGGCGCCCGAACGCAACCGCGCGTCGAGGAAGGCGATGAGCCCCGCGCCGAGCCCGCCCGCCGCGCCGGCGCCCGGGACGTCGCGGACGTTCCGCCCCACGAAGCTCTCCACAACGTCGGCGTAGCGCGCGAGCGCCGCGTCCAGCCGGCGCACGAGTTGGGGAGTCGCGCCCTTCTGGGGCCCGTAGATGGCAGTGGCGCCTTCTGGCCCAAGGAGGGGGTTGCGCACGTCGCACGCGACCTCGATCGCCGGCCGGATCAGCCGGGTATCGGTCTGGCCCTCGATCCGGTGCAAACCGCGGAGCGCGAGGCCGCCCTCGGGCAGCTCGTTGCCATCGCGGTCGAGAAAGCGGTACCCGAGCGCGCGGGCCATGCCAGCGCCCCCGTCGTTCGTGGCGCTCCCGCCGATACCCACGACGATCCGCTCGGCGCCGCTGGTGGCCGCGGCGAGGATCAGCTCGCCGGTCCCGCGCGTCGACGTGACCCGCGGGTCGCGTTCGTCGTCGCCGAGGAGCGGCAGACCACTCGCGGCCGCCATCTCGACCACCGCGGTCTTTCCGTCGCCGAGGACGCCCCACTCGGCATCGATCTCCCGGCCGAGTGGATCGTGCACTCGGCTCGTGCGCAGAGTGCCGCTCGTCGCGCGCACCAGTGCCCGCACGGTGCCCTCGCCGCCGTCCGCGAGGGGCATCTCGTCGCACCGCGCGTCCGGCCAGACCCTGCGAACACCGCGGGCGATGGCGGACGCGACCGTCACGGCATCGGCGCTTCCCTTGAACGATTGCGGAGCGATGAGCACCCGCGGAGCGGGGCCGGGGGGCACGGCGCGATACTAGGACGATGGATCGCGCCATCTTTCGGAGCGGTGGCTGAGCTGACGCGGCGGATCGCGATGCTGTCGATCCATGCATGCCCGCTGGCCAAGCTCGGTGGGCGCGACTCCGGTGGCATGAACGTGTACGTCCGTGAGCTCGCGCGGGACCTCGCCGCACGCGGCATCGCGGTCGACGTGTTCACCCGCTGGCGGGAACCCGCGGACCCGCGCGTGCAGCAGCTCGCCCCGAACGCGCGCGTGATCCACATCGAGTCCGGACCGATCGGCTACCTGCCCAAGATGGCGGTGTACGAGCGGCTCGACCAGTTCACCGAGTGCCTGCTCGCGCAGATCCAGGCCGAGGGCCTCGAATACGACCTGGTCCACGCGCACTACTGGCTGTCGGCCGAGGTCGCCCGGACCTTGGCGGCCCGGTGGCGGGTACCGGTGGTGCAGATGTTCCACACTCTCGGCCTGGTGAAGCGAGACGTCATGGACGACGACGAGGACAGGGGTGGCGAGACGGACGTCCGGGTCGCGATCGAGCGGCGCGCGGTGCGCGAATCCGCCGCGATCGTCGCGGCAAGCGAGATCGAAGCTCGTGAGCTGACCGAGCTGTACGACGCCGACCCGCGCAAGATCGCGATCGTGCCGTGTGGCGTCGACGCCCAGCTGTTCCGGCCGGTGCGCCAGGCCGACGCCCGCCGCGCCACGGGCCGGGATCAGTGCGAGCGGATCGTGCTGTTCGTCGGCCGCATCGAGCAGATCAAGGGGATCGACGTGCTCCTGCGCGCGCTGGGACTGCTCTTCCGGAGGCGCCCGGAGCTCCGCAGCGAGCTGTGTCTGCTCGTCGTGGGCGGTGCGCTCGATGAGGATGACGGCGAGGCCGAGACCGAGAAGATCGTGGAGCTTCGGCGCCTTGTCCACGCCCATCGCATGGAGGACAACGTCGACTTCGTCGGGTCGCGGGACCAGGACAAGCTGGCTCTGTACTACGCGGCCGCAGATATCTGCGCGGTCCCGTCGCTGACCGAGTCGTTCGGCTTGGTGGCGCTAGAGGCGATGGCATCGGGCACGCCGGTCGTCGCGACCCGCGTGGGCGGCCTTCAGACCGTCGTGGCCGACGGCGTTTCGGGGCTGCTCGTCCCGGCGGGCGACTACCAGGCGCTGGCGGAGGCCATCGCCGCGCTCCTCACCGACCATGGGCTGCGGACGCGGCTCGCGGCGGGCGCGCGCGATCGTGCGCTCGAGTTCTCGTGGATGCGCGTCGGCGACGAGATCACGGCGCTGTACGACACGCTGCTACGGGAACGGGCTCCCGCGCTGCAGACGCACGGTGCCTGACCGGTACGACCTGCCCCAGCGCGCGATGGCGATCGTCGCGCATCCCGACGATGCCGAGTTCGGCTGCTCCGGCACGCTGGCGCTCTGGGCCCAGCACGGCGTGCACCTGACGTATTGCCTCCTGACGAGCGGCGACAAGGGGACCCACGACCCGAAGATGACGGCCCGGCGCATCGCCGGCATCCGCGAGCGCGAGCAGCGGGCGGCCGGCACAGCGGTCGGCGTGAAGGACTTCGTGTTCCTGCGCCATCACGACGGCGAGCTCGAGACGTCCATGAAGCTCCGAGGCGAGGTGTGCCGCGCGATCCGCGAGCAGCGCCCGGACGTCGTGTTCACGCATGACCCGTGGCGGCCCTACCAGATCCACCCGGATCACCGGGTCGCGGGCTGGGAGGCGCTCGACGGGATCATCGCTGCGCGCGACCACCTGTTCTTTCCGGAGCAGCTCGGACCGACGCTGAGCCACCACCGGGTGAAGCGCGTGCTGCTCTTTGGGTCGGCCGATCCGAACACATGGTTCGACATCAGCGGCACCATCGAGGAGAAGCTCGAGGCGCTGGCGGCCCACAAGAGCCAGGTGGGCCATTTCGATTCGCTCGCCGAGCGCATGCGCGGCTTCGCCGCCGCCACCGGGCACGCGTGGGGACTCCCCGCCGCCGAGGCCTTCCGCTATCTGGAGCTGGCCTAAGCGAGCGACGCTCTCCCGCTAATGCTTGAAGTGGCGCCGTCCGGTGAAGAGCATGGCCATGCGGTAGCGGTTCGCCGTGTCGATCATCATCTGGTCACGGAGCGAGCCGCCGGGCTGGATGATCGCCGTGACGCCGGCACGCGCGGCCACCTCGATTCCGTCAGGGAACGGGAAGTACGCGTCCGAGGCCATGACGCCGAGCCTCGCGTTCTCGCCCGCCTTTCGGACCGCCACCTCCACGGCCACGACGCGCGAAAGCTGACCCGGCCCCACGCCCACGGTCGCGAGGCCCTTCGCGAGCACGATCGCGTTCGAGGTCACGTGGCGAACGCACCGCCAGGCGAAGATGAGGTCCGTGAGCTCCTCAAGCGTGGGATGCCGCTCCGTCACGGGCTTGAAGTTCGCCTCGTCGCTGACGGACTCGTCGGGCGTCTGCACGAGCATGCCGCCGGAGACCCGCTTGAAATCGAGCGCGCCATGGTCCGTCCTGCGGCTGCGGCGGGACCCGAAACCGTTGTTTTTCGCCGACAGGATCTCGAGGTTCTTCCGTTCGCGGAGCAGCGGCAACGCATCCTCCGCATACCCCGGCGCGATGATCGCCTCGTAGAAGGTGTCCTTCATGGCTTGGGCCAGCTCGCGCGAGACGGGCCGGTTCGAGCCGACGATCCCACCGAATGCCGACACCGAATCGCACAGGAACGCGCGTTCGTATGCGCGGGCGATCCCGGTATCCGATGCGATCCCGCAGGGGTTCTGGTGCTTCACGATGGCCACGGTCGGCTGCCCGAAGTCGGCGACGATGCGCCACGCGGCGTTGATGTCGAGCATGTTGTTGAAGCTCGCCGCCTTGCCGTGCAGCTGCTCCGCCGAGGTCATGGCGCCGTCCTCCCCGCGCAGCGCGTAGAACGCCGCGAGCTGATGCGGGTTCTCTCCGTAGCGAAGATCGCGGGACTTGCGGAGGGACAGCGTGAGGTCCTCCGGGAAGAGCACGCCCGCCTCGGCGGACAGGCGCGCCGCGATCATCGCGTCGTACGCCGCGGTGTGCGCGAACGCTTCGGCCGCGAGCTCGCGCCGCGTCTCGGGCGCCACGGATCCGCGCTCGCGCAGCTCCTCGAGCACGGCGCTGTACCGGTCCGGTCGAGCCAGAACGACGACGCCGGGATGGTTCTTCGCCGCGGCGCGCAGGAGCGCCGCGCCGCCGATGTCGATCTTCTCGAGGAGCTCGGAGCCAGTTGCCCCCACGGTTACCGCCTCATCGAACGGGTAAAGGTTCACGGCCACGAGGTCGATCGGGGTGATCCCGTTCCGCTCGAGCTCCGCCCGATGCTCAGGGCTGTCGCGGCGCGCGAGAAGCCCCGCATGGATGGTCGGGTGGAGCGTCTGCACGCGTCCGCCGAGCATCATGGGCGATCCGGTGAGATCCTCGATCGCCCGCGCGGTGATCCCCTCGCTGGCGAATGCCACACGCGCGCCCTGCGTCGCGACGATGTCCCAGCCGAGCTCGCGCAGTCCGCGCGCGAGCGCGACGAGTCCCACGTGGTATGAGCCGGAGAGTAGAGCCAGCACGGTGTCCCCCTGGGCGTTGCATGTGGGCGTGCGCCGTGAGCGGTCGATAGTATAGCCGCTCACCGATGGATCCCGGCCACCTCCTCCACCGCCTGATAGAGCCATTCAACAGCGAGTCGCGCTTCTACTGGCCGCTGGTCATCGCGCTTGGTCTGGCGCTTCTCGCGAACATCGGTTGGTACCTGTGGCGCACCGCCGGACCGGTGTCGCCCTTCGAGATCACCGCGCGCCCGTGGGCCCTGTGGCTCAACATCATCACGCTCATCTGGGTCGCGGTGCTGATCATCACGAAGGTGCCGTCCGCCGCCATCCTCGTGTCCTTCGCGATCGATCTCGGCGCCCTCGTATACCTGTACGGGTTGTGGCTGCCGCCGCGCGAGGCGGCGTGGGTCCGCGAGCGGAGGCGCCAGCGCTACATCCCACGACCGGAGCGCCGCAAGAAGCGCCGCCGGCGGTAGGGCCCTTTCGGGGGCCCCTCATCCGCTGATCCGGAAGTCGCCGAAGGCAGGGCGCCCTTCGAGGGCGGTGCGCTCGACGCCCGAGACCTTCGCGAGCCTGGGACCGCGCCCGAGCCATCGTTCGAAGCTCGCCAGGGCATCCGGGTCGCCCTCCGCCACGAACTCGACGGCGCCATCCTCGCGGTTCCAGACCCGCCCCGTGACGCCGAGGCCGGAGGCGCGGTGGGCGGCCGCCGCGCGGAAGTTCACTCCCTGGACGCGGCCCCGCACGATGAAGCGCGCGCGCTCCGGGGCTATGCGGGCCGCCCTTTCTTCCCAGCGAAGACGGCCTCCAGCGGCCGGGCGTTGTGCACGTTGGCCTTCGTTGCCCAGCCGCGGCGCGCGGTCGCGACGCCGTATTCCATCCAGTCGAGCTCCTCGAGCGCGTGCGCGTCCGAGTCGATGACGAGCTCGACGCCGGCCAGGGTCGCCTCGCGCACCGCGAGGTCGCGGAGGTCGAGACGCTCGGGGCCGCCGTTGACCTCGAGCCGGGTGTTCGTCTCACGCGCGCCGGCGATGATGGCGGTGAGGTCGATCTCGTACGGTTCCCGGCGCTCCAGGAGGCGACCAGTGGGATGCGAGATCGCATCGACGAGCGGATGCCGCATCGCGGTGAGGACCCGCTTCGTGAGCTGCGAGCGCGGCTGGCCGAAACCGGAATGGATCGACGCGGTCACCCAATCGAACAGCGCGAGGACGTCGTCGCCGTAGTCGAGGCGGCCATCGGCGCGTATGTCGACCTCGGTGCCGACGAGGATGCGGAACGGCGCCATCTCGCGGTTGAGCCGCTCGACCTCCGCGACCCGCGCGTGGATCCGCTCGACGCTCAGCCCGTTCGTCATCCCGAGTCCGACCGAGTGGTCGGTGATCGCGAAGTACGCGTAGCCCTTGTCGCGAGCCCGCTTCGCCATCGCGTCCAGGGTGTCGTGGCCGTCGGTCCAGTTCGAGTGAGTGTGCAGGTCGCCGCGGATGTCGCGGACCTCGAGCAGCTCCGGGAGCGCGTGCTCGAGAGCGGCCTGGATCTCCCCGTGGTCTTCGCGCAGCTCGGGAGCGATCCAGTCCATGCCCAACGCCGCGTAGATGTCCTCTTCCGTGCGCGATGCGACGGGCTTGCCCTTTTCCTCTCCGATCCGATAGAGCCCGTACTCATTCAGGGTCAGCTTCTTCCGCAGGGCATGACCGCGAAGGCGGACGTTGTGCTCCTTCGAGCCGGTGAAGTACAGGAGGGCGGCGCCCCACGAGGCCGCCGGCACCACACGAAGGTCGATCTGAAGCCCACCCGTCACCACGACCGACGACTTCGTGTCGCCGTGCGCGAGAACGCGCTCGACGGACGGCGCGCGGACGAACGCGTCCATGATCGGGGCGGACCTCGGCGCCGCCACCAGCAGGTCGATGTCGCCGATGGTCTCGCGCCAGCGCCGCAGGCTTCCAGCGACCTCGATGCGCGAGAACTTCGCCTCGCTCTCGAGCCATGCGGCCATCTCGGAGGCGGCGTGCCGCGCTTGCGAGAGGAGCGATCGCCCGGTGCGCAGGCGCAGCGCGGCGATCGACTTCAGGATGTTCTCCTCGGTCTTCGCCTGGATCTTCGGCAGCTCGCGCAACCGCCCGTCCTGCGCCGCCTGCTCGAGCTCCTCGATGCTCGTGATGTGGAGGTGGTCGTTGATCATCCGCGCCGTGGCGGGGCCGACCCCGGGAACGCGCAGGAGGGTCAGCAGTCCGTCGGGGACCGCGGCCTTCAGCTCCTCGTGCCGCTTCGAAGTGCCCGTGCGCAGCAGCTGCTCGATCGCTTCTCCCACCGACTTCCCCACCTTGGGGATCTCGGCGAGGCGTCCCTGCTCCAGATGCAGGGCCAGCGGCTCGCGCAGGTCACGGATGGAACGGGCGGCGGCGCGGTAGGTGACGGCGCGGAACACGTTCTCGCCCCTCAGCTCCAGGAGGTCGGCGATCTCGTCCAGGACGGTCGCGACGCGGTCGTTGTCGATGGAAGCGGCAGGCCGGGGCACGAAGAAATGCTATGGCGTGCCTCGGGCGACGTGGCGCCGGCACGGACCACATACTTGAAGGCGTGCCCGCGACATCGACCGACCGCCGGCAGCTCGTCGAGATCGACGGGAAGACGTTCCTCTTCCAGCACGGCTACCGGTTCGGCAAGGTGACGTACATCACGCGCATGCCGCTCGGCAAGAGCATGACGGTGTTCACGCCGGGGCATCTGACCGCGGACGAGGTCGTCGACGTGGTGCGCGGCGACAACCCCTGGATGCTGGAGTAGCGGGCCACTGCGCGCGGTCGTGCAGCGCGTGCGCTCCGCGTCGGTCGAGGTCGGCACCGAGCGCATAGCCGCCATCGGTCCGGGGTTGGTGGTGCTTCTCGGTGTGGGGCGCGACGATCGGCCCGAAGACGGCGAGGCGCTCGCGTCGAAGATCGCGGCGCTAAGGGTCTTCGACAACGAGCGCGGGCGCATGAACCGCACCGTCCTGGATGCCGAAGGCGAAGTGCTCGTCGTGCCGCAGTTCACGCTCTACGGCGACGTGCGTCACGGCCGCCGCCCCGACTTCACCGCCGCGGCGCCTCCCGAGATGGGCGAGCGCCTGTTCGGCGCGTTCTGCGGATCGCTGCGCGGAGAGGGGCTGCGCGTCGCGTCCGGGCGGTTCGGTGCGTCCATGCGCGTGCGGCTCGAGGCCGATGGGCCGGTGACGATCGTCGCGTCGACCGACGGCTGGGCCGAAGGGGATATCGCGCGCCGCCGGTAGTGCGGCCCGCTAGCGCGGAGGCGGCCGGGGATCGCGAACGACCATCTCGAGCGCCGTCGCGAGCGTGAGCCGCGCCGCCTTCAGCCACAGACGCCGGTTCGTGACCCCTTCGGGCGTGTCGTTCACGGTATGGAAGGCGGGATTGCCGGGATAGGTGGCGTCGGCGTCGCCGTAGCGCTCCACCAGGGCGACCGACGGGATGCCCGCGAGGCCGAACGGCGCGGCATCGAGGATCGTCGCCCCGTCCGCAGCGAACTGGAGGTTCAGCGGCGCGATGCCGATCTCGTACTTGTCATTCGTGGCGACGACGCGGTCGCGAAGCGCCGCTGAGCCGTTCGTGTACCAGATGAGGTCGAGCCTGTCCGCGATCGGGTTGAAGCCGACCATGTCGATGTTCAGCACCGCCGCGTACGGGGCCGGCCGGGGCAGCGTGGCCAGGTACGCCGCGCTGCCCTTGTAGAACAGCTCCTCGCCGTCGAAGAACGCGAGCACGACGCGCTGGCCGAGCCAGCCTCCGGAACGCAGATCGGAGAGCGCGCGCTGGATCTCGAGGAGCGCCGCGGTGCCCGTGGCGTTGTCGTCGGCACCGGGTGCGGGATCGACGGACGGCCGCCAGCCGGCCGTGCGGGTCGCCGTGGAGTCGTAGTGCGTCGCGAGCAGCAGCCACCCGGTCTCCCCGACCCTCGGCGGTGTCTGCTGCGGGGCACCGTTCGGAGCCGTCGCGCCGGGCGCCGGGTCGATCGTGGCGAAGATGTTCTCGAGCGGGATGCCCTGGTACACCGTCCGCTGGGACTCGATGCGCCACCCCCGGTACGCGAGGGCGTCGAGCTGCTCCCTGATGTACGCGGCGGCCTTCGCGTGGCCGGGGTGACGGGGATCGCGCGACCCGGCCGCCGTGAGCGCGACCAGGTGGTCGTTCATCCTGCCGAGATCGAGCGACCCGAGGCTCGCGGCGATGCGCTGGGCGACAACGACGGCCGGCGGCGCCGTGGC
>JALYKU010000051.1 GCA_030774595.1 Chloroflexota bacterium
GCTCCAAGCGGCCGCGGGCCACACGGGGCGACGTCGTCACGGCCGTTGCGCGAGGTTCGCGCCGAGAACGGACGCGCCGACCACCGATTCAGAGCTCGATGTGCCTGGCGAGCCAGTCGGCCGCGACGCCGACCACCGACTCAGAGCTCGATGTGCCTGGCGAGCCAGTCGGCCGCGACGCCGACCACCTGCTTCTCCCGCGCGCGGAACTCGTGGCCGGTGTCAGGGATGACCGCGATCTCGACGTTCGGGTTCTCGCCCGCGATGCGCTCAAGCACGGCGAGTGGGCCGAGCGCGTCGCGATCGCCCTGCACAACGAGCGTCGGGCAGCGCAGCGATGCGAGCGCGGTCTCGTCGCGGGGGCGCGGGCGATCGGCGGGCGCGATCGGATGACCGAGGATCACCAGCGCGGTGGGGGGATCCTCCGCCGCGAGGAACGCGCAGACGCGCCCGCCGAACGAACGGCCGACCAGCGCCAGAGGTCCCGGGACCGCCGCGAGCAGCTCATCGCGCGCCGCGCGCAGCTCCGCGATCTCGCGCGCGAAGTCGCGGCTGGGACGGCGGCCACCGGTCGAGAACGCCACCGCGGCGGTCGCCATACCGAGCTGCGCGAGCGCGCTCCGCATCGCCACGACGATCGGCTGGCGCGGGTTCCCGCCGTAGCCTGGCACGACGACCGCCGCGCTCACCGGCGCGCTGCCTTCGGCACCGGGATCCTCTGGGCGAGGCCGACCGACGGACCGAGCAGGTCGCCCACCTCGGCGAGCCGCGCGCCGAGGTTCGCGATGGTGAAAGCGTCGGGCCGTCCGAGGGCCGCGACCTCGTCCCACCGCAGCGGCGCCGACACCGGTGCCCGGCGGATCGGCCGCACGCTGTACGGTCCAGCGGTCGTCTTGCCGCGCACGTTCTGCAAATAGTCGATGTAGATGCCGCGGCGCCGTTTCTTCTGGAACTCGATCGTCACCAGCGTCGGCCCGCGGTCACGCGCCGACTTGCCGAGGTCGTGCACGAACTCGCGTGACTCGTCGAAGGTGTACCGGCGCGCGATCGGCACCAGGATGTGAATGCCGCGGGAGCCGGTCGTCTTGGGGAATCCCTGGATACCGCGGTCCGCGAGAAGCTCGCCGACGATGCGGGCCACCTCCTTCACCTCGTCCCAGGTGGCGCCCTCGGCGGGGTCGAGGTCCACGATCGCGTAATCCGGCAGGTCCGGCTTGTCCACGCGCGACAGCCACGGGTGGATCTCGATCGCGGTGTAGTTGGCCATCCAGATGAGCGTCGCGAGCTCGTTCGCGAGCACGTAGTCGATGCCGCCCTCGCGATCCGCGTCGCGATCCGTCCAGCTGCGCACCCACTTCGGCGTGAACGGCGGCTTGTCCTTCTGGTAGAAGCTCATCCCGCCGATGCCGTCGGGGAACGGCTTCAGGGTGAGCGGGCGGTCGGCGACGAAGGGAAGCAGGTACGGCGAGACCTCGGTGTAGTACCGGATCAGGTCCGCCTTGGTGTACCCGTCCTCCGGGAAGAGGACCTTGTCGAGATTCGTCAGCTTGATCTGGTGCCCGTCCACGTTCAGCACCGCGGGCACGCGCTGCTGGGGCGACGCGCGGACATCACTGGCCGGCAAGGTCGCCGCGCGTTCGGCGGCGCGCTGTACCGACTTCACCGACTCCGCCCGCTCCTCGCCCGTGCACTCGCGCGGGTCGATGTCGGGGCGAAGGCCGCGGTAGGACGGGTGCCGCAGCGTGCCATCGCGCGTCAGCTCGGTGAAGCGCACCTCGCAGACGAGCTCAGCAAGGCACCAGCGCGCCGGCTGGTTGAGCTCGGGTTTCCTCGCGAACGGCGAGGTCGGTGACTCGCGCTCCCGCAGCATCGCCAGCAGGTCTTTCAGCATGCGCTCATCGAAGCCCGTTCCGACGTGTCCGACCGGCAGGAGCTCGCTGCCCCGGTACACGCCGATCAGCAGCGCGCCCAGCGTCGTGCTCCGGCCTCCCTGCCCCGCCGTCCATCCGCCGATGACGCAGTCCATCGTCCGCTGGGCCTTCACCTTCACCCACGCCGCGGACCGGCCGGAGACGTACGGAGCGTCAAGGCGCTTGGCCACGATGCCCTCGAGCCCGTGCTCGCGCGCCGCGTCGAAGAGCGCGATCCCGGTGCCCACGATGCACTCCGACGAGCGGATCGCGCCCATCGGCGTGATCGCGGCCTCGAGTCGCCGCTGCCTCTCGCGCAGAGGCCGGTGCCGGAGATCCTCACCGTCCTGGTACAGGAGGTCGAAGACCTCGAAGACGACCGGCGTCGTACGGCGCAGCTTTCGTATGGACGCCTCGTCACGTACGTGCATGCGCGGCTGAAGCCGCTGGAACGATGGGACGCCGCGTTCGTCGAGCGCGACGATCTCGCCATCGAGGATCGCGTGGTACGCGCCCGTCAGCGCCTCCGCGACGCCGTGAGCCTCGGGGTACTGCGCGGTGCAATCGAGGAGGTTGCGCGTCTGCAGCCGGACCATACCGCCATCGACGAAGGCGAGCGTGCGGACGCCGTCCCATTTCGGCTCGTAGCAGAACGAGGCCGAGTCGAATGGCGCATCCGCCGACACCGCGAGCATCGGCGCGACCTTCCAGTCGTAGAAGTCGTCGGTGGGCGGCGTGC
Organism: Chloroflexota bacterium; assembly: GCA_030774595.1. Next base: position 2,650 of record JALYKU010000051.1, read on the forward strand.
CATGGCGGATCAGGAGCCAGTCCCGGCCCTCGTTCGCGGTCGTGCGGACGAGCACGTACTCGCCGTCGAGCCGCTCGCCGCTGAAGCGGATCTTGTATTCCCTCTCGCTTCCGTCGCGGTCGCGTTTGTCGAGTAGCAGCTCGTACGTGCCGGTGTCCCAGATGGTCATGGCCCCCGCGCCGTAGCCGTCCGGGATCACGCCATGGAACGTCAGGTATTCGATCGGGTGATCCTCGGTGTGCACGGCGAGACGGCGTTTCCCCGCCTCGAGCGGTGGGCCCTGCGGGACCGCCCACGACGCGAGGACACCGCGCATCTCGAGCCGGACGTCCCAGTGGAGCCGCGTGGCGTGGTGGCGATGCACGACATAGCGCGCCGCTGACGTGGGGTCCGGCGCGCCGCCTTTCGGCTCGGGCGTGCGGCGGAAGTCGCGTTTGCGCTGGTATTGCGTCAGGCTCACAGTGCCTTCACCGCTCGCATCAACAGCATCAGCAGCATTCTCGGGGAGGCACCATGGCGTCGTCGTTCGCGTCGCTCGTCGACTCGTTCCTCAAGGAGGAGTACGCCGACTCGCCGGTGACCGCGAGCGCGCTGGGTATCCCGGGTCACGACGAGGAGCTCGATGACCTGTCGGCGGCCGCGTTCGAGCGGCGCGATCGCTCGGCGGAGGAGTGGCTGCGGCGCTTCGGCGGCACGGCCGACGAGGGGCTCACCGAGGACGACCGGATCGATCGCGACTTCCTCGTCGCGGTGCTGCGCGGACGGGAGATCCTGCGGCCCCAGCGCATGTGGCAGAAGCAGCCCGCGACGTACCTCGCGCCTGGCCTGAACGGCGTCTTCACGCTGTTCCTGCACCGGCTGCGTCCCGAGAACGACCTCGCCGACGCGGCGCGTTCCCGTCTCGAGCAGGTGCCGGCGAACCTCCGCGACGGGATGGATAACCTCGACTTCGGCGTGACGCCGCCGATCTACGTCGAGCGGGCGATCGCCCAGGCGAAGGCGGCGGTCCGGTACGCGCGCGACCTCGTCCCGACGGAGGTCGCCGATCCGCGGCAGCGCGAGCGCGTCGCCGAAGCGGGCGCGCGTGCGGCGACAGCATTCGAGGCGTTCGGGTCGTTCCTCGAAGACAAGAGGGCGCACGCCTCGGGCGACTACGCCGTCGGTGAAGAGTGCTACTCGGCGCTGCTCCAGGAGAAAGAGCTGCTCCCCTACACCGCCGCGGAGCTCCGCGAGCGTAGCCGCGAGCAGTACGACATGCTCGCCGCGGAGGCGCAGCGGCTCGCGAAGGACATCGACGGCAGCGAGGACTGGGTCGCGCTCCTCGAGCGATCGAACAAGATCCACGCGCGGACGCCGGAGGCGATGCGAGCGGAATACGAGGAGTGGACGGAGCGCGCGCGCGCGTTCCTTCGCGATACCGGCCTCGTGACGCTGCCCGCGGGCGAGCGCTGCACCATCGAGCCCTCGCCCCCGTTCCAGCGGCCGATCCTCGCGGTCGCTTCATACAACGCGCCGCCCGCATTCTCGGATGCCATGCATGGCCACTTCTTCGTTCCCTATCCTCCGGACGGCACACCCGATGCCGAGGTCCAGAAGCGGCTCGAGGGGAACTCGAGCGCCGCGATACCGACGACGGCCGTGCACGAGGCCTATCCCGGGCACCACTGGCACTTCGTGATGCGCAAGCAGAACGCGTCACCCGTGCGCAAGACGTTCGGGACGTCGTACTTCGCCGAAGGCTGGGCGCTGTACGCCGAGCGCGTCATGCGCGAGCAGGGCTTCTTCTCGGATCTCCGGCACCAGCTCTATCAGTACGAGGCGACGATCTTCCGCGCGGCGCGAGTCGTCGTCGATACGAGCCTGCACATGGGCGAGATGTCGTTCGAAGAGGCCGTGCGATTCATGATGGCGAAGGCGAACCTCACCGAGCCGAACGCGCGCGCCGAGGTCGGCCGCTACTGCTCGTGGCCGACGCAGGCGTCCTCCTACCTGACCGGCATGCTCGAGATCGTCGACATCCGGACGCGCCACCTGGCGCGCCGAGGGCGCAGCGACACCGCCGCGCTGCGCGAGTTCCACGACGCGATGGCCCGCAGCGGGAGCCTCCCGACCGCGCTCGCGGAGCGAGCGATCGCGTAAGGACGCGGGCGCTCCAGCATCAGCCGAAGGGCGCGCGGCGCGCCGTCCGCGGACCAACCGGAAAGGGGACGGTTCGGCCGTTTCGAGAGATGGCTGCCTTTCCCTTCCGCCCCCGAGCTATCACCAGAAGGTGTGTAAAAGGCCGGGGCGACTACCCTTCCCATTCGCTACCAAAGAAGCAGACCTCGGGTTAGCGCCCGAGGGGGAAGAGGAGTCGCCCCGTGTCCCGCAACGATACGTCCACGCCGTCCCCCGCGGTGAGCTGGGAATGCATCGAGGCCTTCGCGCGCGGCAAGGTCCAGCAGTTCGTAGAGCACTTGCTTGAAGAGGAGCTCACCGCCCTGCTCGAGCGCGGCTGTTCCGAGCGGCGCGCGGCCGTCGACGCCCCCGCGGGATACCGCAACGGCTTTGGCAAGCCGCGGCGCCTGGCGATGCAGAGCGGCACGATCACCCTCCGCCGGCCGCGCCTGCGGGGCCTCGAGGCGCGCTTCGAGAGCAAGATCCTGCCGCTCTTCGCCCGGCGGACCAAGGAGCTCGGCGCGCTGCTGCCCGAGCTGTACCTGCATGGCCTTTCCCTTGGCGACTTTCGAGCTCGCGCTACGCGGCCTGTTCGGCGAGGGCGCCCCGCTCTCGGCCTCTTCCATCGCGCGCCTCAAGGCGGCCTGGCAGATCGACTTCGACGCCTGGAAAATGCGCGATCTTTCGGACCGCGAACTGGTGTACCTCTGGGCTGACGGCGTGTACGTCAAAGCGGGTCTCGAGAAGGAGAAAGCCTGCCTGCTCGTGGTCATCGGCGCCTTCCGCGACGGCCACAAGGAGCTCCTCGCCCATGGCCTCCGGGTACCGCGAGTCGACCGAGTCCTGGCTGGCGGTGCTGCGCGACCTGCGCGCCCGCGGCTTGGGCGCGCCCGTGCTCGCGGTGGCCGACGGCGCGATGGCCTTCTGGGCCGCGGCCGCCATGGTGTGGCCGGAGACTCGGGCCCAACGGTGTTGGAACCACGCCCTCGTGAACATCCTCGACAAGCTGCCGAAGTCGCAGCAGCGAGCGGCCCAGCTGCTCTTGTGCGCGATGCCCTACGCGCCGAACCGCGCCGAGGCCGCGCGGCTGCGCGAAGCCTTCGCTCGGCGCTACCGCGCGAGCTGCCCCGAGGCGGTCGCGACCCTCGAGAAGGACTGGGAGACGCTCACCACCTTCTATGACTTCCCGGCCGAGCACTGGAAGCACCTCCGTACCTCCAATGTCGTGGAAAGTCCCTTCGCCACCGTGCGCCTGCGGACCGGCGCGGCGCGGCGCTTCAAGCTCGTCGCGAACGCGACGATGCTCATCTGGCGCGTGCTGCGCGTCGTCGAGCGCCGCTTCCGCAAGCTCGATGCGCCGGAGCTGCTCAAGGACGTCTACGAGGGAAGGAGGTTCGAGAACGGCAAGCCCATCACGCGCGCGATCGGGAAGGAAGCCGCCTGATGCCGTTTACACACTTCTTGACGGGAGCTCCCACCGCCTCCCGCCGCGCTCGCGATGCTCAGTCTTGGCGGCTACTGTCCGCCACTCCCCGGCAGGTCGTGATGACCCACGGAAACGGCAGGAGACTCGAAAATCGGCTAGACCAAATAGCTACTAAGTTGGTTTCTCGTGTCGTAGACGGTGTTGCTACCTGGTGCGCATAGAAAAGAGTGAGGCGCTCCAGTGCGGAACGCCTCACTCACTCGTCCCTAGGGCGAAGCGGGTTCTTCCTGAGGCTCTAACGCAGGTTCCTGGTCCTGCTCGGGTTCGCTTACTTTCGCTCTGCGCTGCTTCGGACGCTGCCAACTCGGGCAAGCCATAGGTCGCTGCACTGATCCCCGGGGGTGTATGTCCATCCGAACGTGGACATTGCCTTTCTGTTTCGAGTGAGCGGCGACGCTCTGGGCCTTCGAGCACCACGTCGTCCGCACCGGATAGGGCGTTCGCCCGATACCGGCCGGGCGTCCGGGACTTAGACTCGCCGCACCATCGGCGTCGAGCGGCGGCGCCGAGAACCGAAGGAGGAGAGAGTTGTTTCTGGCAACAACGAAGGTCGAGGATTTCGACCGCTGGTGGAGTGTGTTCTCAACCACAAGCCTTGAGAAGCGAAAGCAGCACGGCTCCAAGGGTTCGCACGTCTTTCGCGATCCCAATGAGGAGGGCCGGGTCTGGGTGCTCTTCGACTGGGATGCGGAGGGCTGGCAGAACTTCATCTCCGACCCCGAGGTCCCGGCGATCCTTCAAGAAGCCGGGCACGCAAGTAGGCCACAGGTTGCGGAGC
>JALYKU010000052.1 GCA_030774595.1 Chloroflexota bacterium
GCTCCGGGCCGCATCCCCCGCGGCGGCCGGGGCGCCCGTCGCCGGCAGGCGGGCGCGCGTACCGATCGATGCATCAGCATCGCCCGCCCGCGACGCGAGCTCCGAGTCGTCCTGGAAGAAGACGACGCTGACCGGTACCAGGCGCTCATCGGTCAGCAGAAAGGTCTGGTAATACGTCCCCGCGACGGCGCGGCCGTCCGATAGCGTCGCGCGGCCGTTGAACGCCGCTCCGTCGTACGCACTCGGCACCCCCGTCGCGACCGTATCGAGCGCGCGGGCGTACGTCCCCGGCGTCTCGCTGGCGGTGACCGTTCGGTACGTGGTCAGCGCACCGTCGCGCACGATCTCATCCCCCGCGTACGTCTCGGTGACCAGATACACGTCGGGAGGAATATCGCGGCGGCCGGCTGCGATCCGCTGGTCCAGCCCGAACGCCGGCGCCGGCTCGGCGATGTCGCCGGGCGGTGGTCCCGGCGGCGCGGGCATCCAGGCACCGTCGTCCGGATCGGCCGCGCGCGCCGTCCCTCCCCGGATCGCCGACAGCGCCACGAGCGACACCAGGAAGTAGCGCAGCGCGATCCTCATCGAGCCGCGCTCACGGCGCGCACGGCGACACGCGTGACCGGAGCGCCGAAGAGCGCCGCGAAGAGGGGCGTGCGCACTGGGACGTCCGCAGCCAGCCGCGCCGTGGGGTGCTCGTAGCGGTCGCCGGTGAGGGGATCCGTCGCCGGCGGGTCGGCGAAGATCGCGACGTCGGCCGCGGCGGCGATGCTCTCGGGAGCGGCTGCGAGGAGCGGCGCGATCGCCGCGAGGTTGCGCGCGAAATACTCGCGCGCCACGTCGGCGGCGTCGGAACTCGGGCGAAGTCGACCCGTCCGCGCCAGCTCGGTATCGTCCTGATCGTCCATCGCGACGAGCGTCGCGAGGTCCGCCGCTGCCCGGGCGCGCGCCGCGAGCACGCGCAGCTCGCCCAGCTCGAGCACAGCGCCGAGGGCGACCAGTAGGACGGGCAACACGAGCAACGCCGTGAGGGCGATCGCGCCGTGATCCGAGGCGAGCGCCTTCACCGGTTGACCTCGCCGCGCGCGACGGCGGTGGAGCGAAGCGGTAGCGATGTTGAGAGGACGAACGGGATCGCGATCGGGTAGTCGGTGTGGACGCTGACACGGATCGGCTGCCGCCAGCCGACGTGTGGGGGCTCGACCTCCACGAGCGCCCGCGCTGGATCGATCCCCGACGACCGGAGCGCATCGGCGAGCAGCGAGCGCACCTCCGGTGTGTCGCCGCCCACCTCGGCCGCGTATCGCGCCGCCTGGACCGTCGCGGAGTCCTGCGCCAGCCAGCGCTGGAGCGCGTCGCCGAATTCGAGGATTCCGAACAGAAGCGGCAGCAGCACGAGGATCATCAGCGTCGTCTCGAGCGTGGCCGTCCCCCGCTCGTCGCGTAAGAGGCGGGTGAGCCTCAATGCACGCTCTGGAGCTGCGCCGCCAGCGACTGGAGCCGCGCGACCAGTCCGTTGTTCCACGCCGACACGCCGGCGACGAGAGTCCCCAGGATGACCGCCGCGCCGACGATGTATTCGAGCGTCGCGAGGCCATCAGATCCGCCAAGCCGAGCGAGGAATGCGCGCATTTGACACCTCCCATTGAGCCACGCTGACCGCGTGCGGGGGATCGGTTCCGGCTCGATCCGGTATCGGCTCGACCGGAGGCCGCTTGTCGATCAGGTAGCCCGCGACAGCCGACTGCGCCACCTTCGCGTCTCAGAGTCCGCCACTCAATGGACCGATCCGCCGGTACCGCGGTACCAGCGAGCAACTCAGACGCGCAGCCGGCGAGGCGATCACCACGGACCTCTGTCGAGCCGCCGGGGGCGCGCCTCGCTCGCCTGACTCCTGGTATGGGTTCGGCCGCTCGTCCGGCCCAGAGCACGACGCGCCGCAACGCCGGTACCGCGCGCATTCTTCCTCCAACAGATCGCCTACGGGAGGAGCGGCATGCCGATCATCCAGTGCGACATCCGCGAAGGCCGGACCGAGGAGCAGAAGCGCGCGCTCGCGCGCGAGATCACCCGGGTCGTCCACGAGACCATCGACGCGCCCGTCGAGTACATCTACGTGCTGATCCGCGAGACGCCCGGCCTGCACCACGTGAAGGCGGGCGAGCATCTTCCGGATTACGTGCCGCGTGAGCGCTGACCCGCCGATGCACGCGCCGCGAGAGGTGTCCGCCTCGGCGGACTAGGGGAGCTCGATCCGCCCCGCGTCGTGGAAGATCTGCAGCTGGCCCCGGCGCACGTAGCCGCAGAGGGCGATGTTGGCCTCCTGCGCGAGCGAGACCGCGAGCTCGGTGGGGCTCGTGCGCGACGCCGCGATCGACGCTCCAAGGCGCGAGCACTTCACCAGCATCTCGCTCGAGATGCGACCCGAGGTGAGGATCGCCTTCCCCGCCGTCGGTACGTCGCCGAGCAGGGCCTCACCGGCGATGCGATCCACGGTGTTGTGCCGCCCGATGTCCTCGACGAGCAGCTCCATCCCTGCGGCGCCGAAGAGGCCGGCGGCGTGCGTCCCGCCGTGCTCGCGATAGCCCTGCGCGGCCTCGAGCAGCGTTTCCATCCACTCCATGAGGCGCTCCGGGCGCACGGTGATGCCCCCCTCGACGGGAAGGACGTCCAGCGAGAAGGTGACGCCGCGGCCGCAGCCCGAGGTGAGGATGCGCTTGCGGTCGGGCGGGATGCGACGCGCGGTCGGACCGAGCCGCACCTTCACCACCGTCTCGTCATCGCACACCTCCGCGAGCAGGACGTCGTCGGCGCTGTGGATCACGTCCTCCACTCGCAGGAACCCGAGCGCGAGCGCGACGATGCGCGTCGGCGAGCACGCGATCGTCGCGAGCTCGGTGCCGTCGACGATCAGCGTGATGGCGCGCTCGGGCGGCGGCGTCCGTTCGAGGGGCGTGAGGCGTCCGTCGCGATAGAGGCGCGGCGGCCCCGGCGGCGGGACGGTGCGAGCCTCCGCGACGCTCATTCGGTCGCGATCTTCCGCAGGCCGGCGGCGAGCTTCTCGCCGTCGAGCTCGCCTATGTACAGATGGCGGATGACGCCAGCGCTGTCGATGAAGAACGTCGAGGGGACGCTCGCGAGTGCGTAGCGGCGGGCGGTCTCGGTATTCACGTCGAGCAGAGGCTGGATCGCGGTGAGCCCGAGCTGGTCGAAGAACCCGCGGATCCTGTCCCCGTCCTCATTCAGATCGACCTCGAGGAACGCAACGCCGCCGTTCGCGCGCGCGACGCGTTCGAGGAGCGGCATCTCGGTCTTGCACGGCACGCACCAGGTCGCCCAGAAGTTGATCACGACGGGCTTGCCGCGCAGGTCCGAGAGGCGCACGGCCTTTCCCGGCGGCGCGGTCCACTCGAAATCCGGCGCCAGCGCGCCGATGCGCGCGGCGGACCCGGGCGCCTCCACCTGCCTGGTGATGACGCCGACCCCGGTCGGCCCGACGCTCAGCTGCTGGACTCGCGCGAAGGGCAGCGACGGCCACAGCAGCGCGAGGACAGAGGCGAACGCGATCGCCGCGACGATGACCGCCGCGATCCTGCCCGGGACGCGCGGGCGCTGCGCGACTGCGTCGATCATCCGCTGGGCACCTTGCGCGGCATCCCGGGACGCCGGGCGGCGGCGTCCATCAGCCGAGGAGCGGAAGGAAATTGAAGAGCTGCGCCAGCCGCGTGAACTGGCCCGACAGCATGAGAAGACCCATCGCGACGACGAGCGTACCGCCGGCGAGGTTCACCGCCCGCATGTGCCGGCCGAGCGCGCGGGCCGCGGCCCGCGCCTGGCCGAGCCCCGCCGCCACCAGCAGGAACGGCACGCCGAGGCCGAGCGCGTACGCGAGCAGCAGGACGGCACCCGAGCCGAGGTCCATTCCGAGCAGCAGGTTCAGGATGACCGCGAGGTACGGACCCACGCACGGCGTGAATCCGACGCCGAACGCGGTCCCGATGAGGAAGGAGCGCGGGTGGCCGGCGGTCCTGCCCTCGAGCCGCAGGTCGAGGCGCTTGGCCAGCAGAGGGATCGCGATGAGCCCGAGCATGTGCATGCCGAGCACGACCATGAGCAGGCCGCCGGCCCGCTGCAGCCAGTAGACGAGCTCGCCCGCGAGCGCGCCGACGAGCGCGATCGCGACCCAGAGCGCGGTGAACACGACGCTGAACCCCAGGACGAACGCCAGCGCGTGCGAGAGGGTGCGACCGCGGTCCCGCCCCGAGAGCGCGGCCTCTCCCGCGATGTTCACGAGGAACGCCGGGACCAGCGGCAGGACGCAGGGCGACAGGAACGACAGCATGCCGGCGCCGAACGCGATGCCGATGTTCACCCCGCCTAGTATGTCGGCGCCCGATCCGGCCCGACCAGCCGGATTTGCAGTAGATACCCGACGGCCGGTGGTGCGAACGGCGGGTCGTTCGGCGGGCTCAGCCGATCGCCTGCTGGAGGTCCGCGACCAGGTCGTCGATCGACTCGATACCGACCGAGAGCCGCACGAGCCCCGCCGGCGGCGCGAGCTTGGTGCCCCGGACCGAGCCATGCGTCATGGCCAGGGGCACCTCGATGAGCGACTCGACGCCGCCGAGCGATTCCCCGAGGGCGAAGATGCGCGTGCGCGCGGCCGTCCGCTTCGCCGCCGCCTCGCCGCCGCGCAGCTCGAACGAGACCATCCCCCCGAACCGGCGCATCTGCCGCCGGGCGAGCTCGTGACCGGGGTTGGACTGGAGTCCCGGGTAGTGCACGTCCCTGACCCCGGGGTGCTCCTCCAGCCACGCGGCGATCGCGTGGCCGTTGATGGAGTGCCGCTCCATGCGGACCGCGAGCGTCTTGGCGCCGCGCAGCACCAGCCACGCGTCGAACGCCCCGGGGACACCCCCGGCCGCGTTCTGGATGAACGCCAGCCTCTCGCGCAGCTCCTTCGAGTTACCGGCGAGCGCGCCGCCGACCACGTCGGAGTGGCCACCGATGTACTTCGTCGTCGAATGGAGCACGACGTCCGCGCCGAGGAGGAGCGGCCGCTGGAGATAGGGGCTCGCGAACGTATTGTCGACGACCGAGAGCGCGCCCGCGGCGCGCGCGGTATCCGCGACCGCGGCGATGTCGACCACCTGCAGCAGCGGGTTCGTCGGGCTCTCCATCCACACGAGCTTCGTGCGCCTGCGCAGCGCGCGGCGCACCTCGCCCGGGCGGCGCATGTCGACCGCCGTCAGCGCGATGCCGGCGCGGTCGAAGACGCGCGCGAAGAGCCGGTGGGTGCCGCCATAGACGTCGTCGCCCATGACGACGTGGTCCCCCGCCTGCAGGAGATGCGCGACCGCGTCCGTCGCGGCCATCCCCGAGGCGAAGGCGAGCGCCCAATCCGCGGACTCGAGCGCGGCGAGGCAGGTCTCGAGCGCGGTCCGCGTCGGGTTCCCGGTGCGCGAGTACTCGTACCCCTTGTGTTTGCCGACCGCCTCCTGCGCGTACGTGCTCGTTTGATAGATCGGCACCACGACGGCGCCGGTCGTCACGTCCGGATCCTGACCCGCGTGGATGGCGAGCGTCTCGAACCCCTGCTTCCGTGGCGGGACCTTCTGCTTCACGACCGCCCGTGCCCCCGGGCGAAGAACTCCAGGAGGTCGGCCGTCGTCACGATCGCGAGCGGCCTGTCCTCGGAGGCCGCGAGGAGCGCCGGCGCGCCGCTCGAGAGCTCGGCATAGAGGCGCTCGATGTCGTCGCTCGCCTGTACCACCGGGAACGCCGCCTCCATGAGCTGCTCGACGCGGGCGTCGACGAGCGCGGGCTCGCGGAAGACGCGGTCCAGCATCGTGCGCTCCTGGACGCTCCCCACGATGTCGCGCACCGAAGCGGCCACGCCGTCCGCGGTCACGGGGATCTGTGAGATGCCGAACCGCTGCATCTTCTCGATCGCCTCGCGAACGGTCTCGTTCCGAGACACGACGACGAGCTCGGGGGTCGCCGTCTCGCGCTGCCGCAGCACGTCGCCGACCTTCACCGGGAGCTCGAAGCGGCCGAGGAATCCGTTCTGCCGCATCCACTCGTCGTTGTAGATCTTCGACAGATACGACCGCCCGGAGTCGGGGATCAGCACCACGACGAGGGCCGATGCGTCGAGGTCCGCCGCGACGTGGAGCGCGGCCCACACGGCCGTACCGGCGGAGCCGCCGACGATGATGCCCTCCTCGCGCGTCACGCGGCGCGCCGTCAGCAGACTGTCGCGGTCCGATACGCGCACCCAGCGATCGACGAGGGTGCGGTCGAAGGTGCCCGGGTAGAAGTCCTCGCCGATGCCCTCGGTCTTGTAGGGGTGCATGTCGCCCGTGTAGATCGAGCCCTCGGGATCCGCGCCGACGATCACGACGCCGGGGTTGCGCTCCTTCAGGTAGTGGCCCGCGCCGGTAACCGTACCGCCGGTCCCGACTCCGAGAACGAGGTGCGTGAGGTGCCCCTCGGTCTGCTCCCAGATCTCGGGCCCGGTGGTGCGGTAATGCGCCTCCGGATTGTTCGCGTTGTAGTACTGGTTCGGCTGGAATCCGCCGGGCAGCTCGCCCGCGAGGCGCTCGGCGACCTTGTAGTAGGACTGCGGCGAATCCGGCGCGACGGCGGTAGGGCAGATGACGACCTCGGCGCCATAGGCGCGGAGGAGGTCCCGCTTCTCCTGGCTCATCTTGTCCGGCATCGTGCAGACGAGCCGGTAGCCCTTGATCGCGGCGGCGATCGCGAGCCCCACTCCGGTGTTGCCACTCGTCGGCTCGACGATCGTGCCGCCCGGCCGGAGTAGCCCCCGCCGCTCGGCGTCCTCGATCATCGCGAGCCCGATGCGGTCCTTCACCGATCCGCCCGGATTCAGCTGCTCGAGCTTGGCGACGAGCATCGGCCGGAGATCCCGGCCGATGCGCGCGAGACGCACGAGCGGTGTGTGGCCGACGAGCGCGAGGATGTCCGGGGCGATCGCCACTATCCGTCGTCTCCCTCGTCGCCCGCGAGCCGGACGTCGCGGTCGCCGATCGCGACGGGTCGCTCGAACTCGAAGGCCTCGTCGGCCAGCGGCACGACGCGGGGCGGCGTCTCGCCTTTCGCGAGGCGGATCGGCGGCTCTCCCTGCAGCGAGTCCCCGTACAGGAGACCGGTGCCAGTGTTGAACACGACCACCTCGTCGTGCTGATCCAGCCAGCCCTGCCGGCGCAGCTGGAGCGCGGCCTCGAGCGCCGCGGCGCCCTCGGGGCACACGAGCATCCCCTCCAGCACGCCGGCGACGCGCATCATCTCGGCGATCCGCTCGTCGGGCACCGCGATGGCGATGCCGTTCGATTCGCGCAGCGCGCGCAGGACGAGGAAGTCGCCGAGCGCCTTCGGGACACGGATCCCGGAGGCGAACGTGCGCGGATCCGGCCATGCCTCGGATTCATCGCGGCCCTCCTCGAACGCCCGGACGATCGGCATGCACCCCGTGGACTGCACCGCGACGAAGCGCGGGCGCTTCGAGTCCGCGGGGAGCCAGCCGACGGCGCGCAGCTCATCGAAGGCCTTCCACATACCGATGAGGCCGACGCCGCCGCCCGTCGGATAGACGATCACGTCGGGGAGGCGCCAGCCCAGCTGCTCCGCGAGCTCGAAGCCCATGGTCTTCTTGCCCTCGATGCGGTACGGCTCCTTCAGGGTCGAGGCGTCGTACCAGCCGTACTCCGCGCAGGCGCGCTTCACGACGGCGCCGGCGTCCGCGATCGAGCCCTCCACGAGGTACACGCGGGCGCCGTACGCCGCGGTCTCGCGCTGGATCACGTCGGGCGTCGATTCCGGCATCACCACGATCACGCCGATGCCGGCGCGCGCGCCGTACGCGGCCCAGGCCGCGCCGGCGTTGCCCGCGGTGGGCAGCGCGATCGTCGTCACGCCGAGATCCGCGGCGCGCGTGACGCCCATCGCGGCACCGCGGGCCTTGAACGTACCCGTCGGCAGCAGGCCCTCGTCCTTCACGAGCAGCTGGTGGAGGTCGACGCGCTCCGCCAGCGTCGGCATCTGGCCGACCGGCGTATTGCCCTCGCCGAGCGTGACCACCCGCTCGGGATCGTCGAACGGAAGGAGCTCGCGATAACGCCACAGCGAGTGCTGCCGGCCCGACAGCGTGCTTCGCGGGACGCTGTCGCGGATGCGACCGAGGTCGTAGCGCACCAGCAGCGGGCCGCCGCACGCGCCGCAGAGCTGGGCGATGCGCTGCACCTCCTCCCGGGCGCCGCAGCGCGCGCACTCGAGGTGCGTCGCGAAGGACCGCGGGCGCAGCGGGCCCGCGTCGATGGTCACGATTCGCGCTCGATGCGGGCGCCCAGCGCGTTGAGACGGACGTCGAGCGCCTCGTAGCCGCGGTCGATCTGATCGATGTTGTTGATGACGCTCGTGCCCTTCGCACACAGCGTAGCCGCGAGCAGCGCCATGCCGGCGCGGATGTCAGGGCTGTGGAGCTCCGTCCCGTACAGCTGCGACGGACCGACGACCACGACACGATGCGGGTCGCACAGGACGAGTCTGGCGCCCATGGAGACGAGGCTGTCGGTCCAGTACATGCGTCCGCCGAACATCCACTCGTGGATGACCACGGTGCCCTCGGCCTGCGTGGCCATCGCGGTCGCGATGCTCGTGAGGTCGGCCGGGAACCCAGGCCAGATCTGGTCCGACACCTTCGGGATCGCTCCGCCCAGGTCGGCCTCGATGCAGTAGCGGTCCTTCGCCGGCACGAAGACGTCGTCACCGCGCACCTCGGTGTCGATACCCAGGCGCTTGAAGACGAGCCGCGTCATCGGTAGGTGGTGCGGCACCGCGTCGCGGATCGTGACCTCGCCGTGCGTCATCGCGACCGCCCCGACGAAGGAGCCGATCTCGACGTGGTCGCTGGACACGCGATGGTCGACGCCGCGGAGCGCGTCGACCCCGATCACCTCCACCGTGTTGGTGCCGATCCCGCTCACGCGCGCGCCCATGGCGAGCAGCACCAGCGCCAGCTCCTGGACGTGCGGCTCGCTCGCCGCGTTGCGGATGACCGTGCGGCCGGGAGCGAGCACGGCGCACAGCAGCGCGTTCTCGGTGGCGGTCACGGACGGCTCGTCGAGGAGGATGTCGGCGCCGCGGAGCGCCCGGGCCTGCAGCCGGTAGCCCTGCGAGAGCACCTCGAGCTCGCCGCCGAGCGCGGTGAGCGCGCGGAAGTGCGTGTCGTTGCGGCGGCGGCCGATGACGTCGCCCCCGGGCGGCCCCAGTTGCACGCGCCCCCGCCGTGCGAGCAGCGCGCCGGCGAAGAGCAGCGAAGCCCGGATC
>JALYKU010000053.1 GCA_030774595.1 Chloroflexota bacterium
GCGCGCTTGAAGAAGCCGTCGGAGACGTTCTCCCAGTACACGCCTCCGTCGCCGGTCTTCCACACGCCGCCGCCGGTGGATCCGAAGTAGAAGACCTCGGCGCGCGATGGGTCGCCCGCGACGGCGACCACGCGGCCGCCGCGGTGCGGCCCGGCGGAGCGCCATTCGAGGCCGCTCCAGAGGCTCTCCCGGGGTTCGGTCGGCTTGTTGGATGCGCGCGCTCCGCGCGCGCGGCGCGTCGTCGGCATGATGTCCCTCCCACGAAGCAGCGGTGCGAAGAGGTCAGGGTAGACCGCTGGCCGACCGCGCGCAGACGCGGACCCGGAGGCCGGGCGCGCACACTGAGCCGATGGACGAGATCATCCGGCTGATACGGCAGGCTACCGAACTGGTCGTCGCGGCGGTGGCCGCGCACCAGTACCCCCTGCTGTTCATCATCGTGGCCATCGAAGAGGCCGGCGTCCCGCTCCCCGCTCCCAGCGACCTCGTGATCGCGTACTACGGCGATCGTGCCCGCGGCAACATCCCCGAGCTCGCGGGCGTCGTGCTCATCTGCGCCGCCGCCTCGACCGTCGGCACACTGCTACCGTACGCGTTCGCACGGCGGTTCGGCGAGGTGGGGGCGAAGAAGCTCGCGCGCTGGATCGACGTCGAGCCGAAGCATGTCGACGGCTGGACCGAGCGGATCGGCCGGCACGGCTTCTCCGCGGTGCTGGTCGGCCGCCTCATCCCGGGGCTGCGCGTCGCGATGTCGCTCGTGGCGGGTACCGCGAAGGTGCCCCTCGTGCAGTTCTCACTCGCCGTGTTCATCGCGGCGACCGCGTACTGGACGGTGTGGGTATCCATCGGAGTGCTTGCGGGGCCGACGGTGCGCCACTTCATCGCGCCGGGCTACATCCGCTACGTGGTCATCGGATTACCGGTCGTCTTCATCGGGTACCTCGTGTACCGGCACATGCGCGGCCGGCGGAAACACGCCGCGGCTCAGGCGGCGGGCGGCGCGACGTAAGCCCCGCGTGACGCGGAGCAGCCTCGCGACGAACGACCCTCCGCTCTAACCGCCCGCGAGGATTCGGCTGCACAGAGGCGGCCGAGCGAGCTTCGCGACGGAACCTCTCCACGAAGGCGCACAGAAATCACGCCTTGACGCGAGAACGTCCGTTCCATATCGTCCGCGATCATGCGAACGGCCGTTCGGTTTCCGGCGCGAACCAGCCTCGAGCAGATCCTCGACAGCTTCGAGCGCAGCCCTGACTTCAGCGCGCTGGTCACTCGCTGGGAGCGCCTCCCGGCGCGCTCGGCCCGCTACGCGCCGTTCCCCGGCTGGCTCGACGACCGGATCGCACGGAGCCTGCGGGCGCGCGGGATCGACGCGCTCTACTCGCACCAGGCCGCGGCGCTCGAGTCGGCGCACGCGGCAAGGCACACCGTCGTCGTCACGCCGACCGCCTCGGGCAAGACGCTCTGCTACGACCTGCCGGTCCTGGACGCCGTCGCGAAGGATCCATCGGCGCGGGCGCTGTATCTGTTCCCGACCAAGGCGTTGGCGCAGGACCAGCTCGCCGAGCTCGAGCGCCTCGGACACGAGATGGATATCGAGCTCGCCACGTACACGTACGACGGCGACACGCCGCCCGCCGCGCGGTCCGCCGTACGTTCCGCGGGGCACGTCGTCATCACGAATCCGGACATGCTCCACACCGGCATCCTCCCCCACCACACGAAGTGGGTGAAGCTCTTCGAGAACCTGCGATACGTCGTGCTCGACGAGCTGCACACCTACCGCGGGGTCTTCGGCAGCAACGTCGCGAACGTCCTCCGGCGGCTGCGCCGCATCTGCGCGTTCTACGGCTCGCACCCGGTGTTCATCTGCACGTCAGCCACGATCGCGAATCCCGGTGAGCTGGCGCGCCGGCACGTGGAGGACGACGTCGTGGTGATCGACGAATCGGGGGCGCCACGCGGCGAGAAGGTCCTCGTCTTCATCGATCCGCCGGTCGTGAACGCGAACCTCGGCATCCGGCGCAGCGCGCTGCTGGTCGGGCGGGACGTCGCGGCGACGCTCCTGGCGTCGGGCGTGCAGACGATCGCGTTCGCGCGCTCGCGCGTCCAGACGGAGCTGCTGCTGACGTACCTGCGGGCGCGCTTCCCCGTGCCCCAGTGGCCCGCCGGGCTGATCCGTGGCTACCGCGGGGGCTATCTGCCCAGCGAGCGGCGCGCCATCGAGCGGGGCCTGCGCGACGGCAGCGTGCGCGGCGTCGTCTCGACGAACGCGCTCGAGCTCGGGATCGACATCGGCGCGCTGCAGGCCGCCGTGCTCGTCGGGTATCCGGGGACGGTCGCATCGACGTGGCAGCAGATGGGGCGCGCGGGGCGGCGGGAGGAGCTGTCCGCCGCGTTCCTCGTCGCGACCAGCTCGCCGACGGACCAGTACATCGTGCAGCACCCGCAGTACGTGCTCGAGCGGCCGCCCGAGGCCGGGCTCGTGAACCCGGACAACCTGTACGTCCTCGTCGGGCACCTGAAATGCGGCGCGTTCGAGCTGCCCTTCGAACGGAGTGAGCGCTTCGGGACGGAGGACACCCCGGGCGTCCTCTCCTACCTCGACGAGCAGGGCATCCTGCACGAGGCGGATGGCCGCTACCACTGGTCGGCGCAGGCGTTCCCCGCCGAGGCCATGTCGCTGCGAACGGCCAGCAACGACAACGTCGTCATCATCGACACGGGCGCGGGCGCCCGCGTCATCGGCGAGGTCGATCGCTTCGCGGCCCCGGTGCTCGTCCACGAGCAGGCCATCTACCTCCACGAGTCGCGGCAGTTCCAGGTGGAGCGGCTCGACTGGGAGAACGGAAAGGCCTACGTGCGTGAGGTGAACGTCGACTACTACACCGACGCCGGCCTCGCGGTCCGCATCCGCGTGCTCGACGAGTTCGCGCGCGGCCGGTCCGGTCCCCGCTTCGAGAGGGCACACGGCGAGGTCCTCGTTTCGGCGCTCGCGACCGTCTACAAGAAGCTCACGATGTACACGCACGAGAACGTCGGCTGGGGCAAGATCCACCTTCCCGAGCAGGAACTGCAGACCACGTCGTTCTGGCTCGCGCTCGACGAGCGGGCGCCCGGGGGCTGGCCGAAGGAACGCGTCGAGGTGGCGCTCGCGGGTCTCGGGAACCTGCTGCACGGGCTCGCGCCGCTCTTCCTGATGTGCGACCCGCACGACCTCGGCCTGGCCGTGGAGGTCCGTTCGCCGCACACCGAGCGCCCCACGGTCTATCTCTTCGACATGACGCCAGGGGGCGTCGGCTTCTCAGAGCGGCTCTTCCGGGCCACAGACACGCTCCTCGATCGCGCGCGCGAGCACCTCGCCGCCTGCGCGTGCGACGACGGCTGCCCGTCCTGCGTCGGTCCCGCGTACGCGCTTGGCCGTGAGGTGAAGCGCGCGGTCGCCGAGCTGCTGGGGTGAGTGCGCCCCTCACGCTGCGCGAGCGGCTGGGACGCGTGGGCGGCGCCCAGGCGACCATCCCTGCACCGACGGCGCGGCCTTCGACGCGACCGCCCGGCGCGAAGGCGAGACCGAGCTTCAGCGTCAGCGAAGCGCGCTACGGTCTCGACGATCTCGACCTCGAGATCGTCGGGCGTCTCGAGCCGGACGGCTCGCTGCTGAACCACCTCGGACTGCGCGGCGAGCCGCCTCGGCGCTGGGAAGAGGTGCTGTTCCTCGACACCGAGACCACCGGCCTCGCCGGCGGGACCGGCACGTACGTGTTCCTGCTCGGCCTGGCGTGGATCGAGGATCGCGAGCTCGTGCTGCGCCAGCACCTGCTGCACGACCTCGGCGCGGAGCGCGAGTTCGTCGGCACTCTGCACACCGAGCTCGAACGCTTCCGCGCGTGCGCCTCGTACAACGGCAAGTGCTTCGATCTTCCGCTGCTTCGCACGCGCGTCACCCTGGCCCTGCGCGCGCAACTGTCGGTCGACGACGCCCACCTCGACCTCCTTCATCCCGCGCGGCGCCTGTGGCGGGACCGTTTCGGCTCGACCTCGCTCCGGCAGCTGGAGGAGTCGGTGCTTGACGACGGCCGCACCGACGACATTCCGGGCGCGCTGATCCCGGAACGCTACTTTCACTACCTCGCGACGGGGGATCCCGCGCTCATCGCGCCGGTGATGCGCCACAACGCACGCGACATCGTCTCGCTCGTGCGCATCACGGACCGGGTCGCGCGCGCTGTGCTCGACGCGCGCACCGGGAGGACACCGGACCATCCGCCCGCCGCGTTCGCGCTCGCGCGCATCTTCGAGCGTTCGGGCGAGTCCGAGACCGCGTTCCTCTGCTACGAGAGCGCGTACGTCGACGGAGGCACGGAGCTCAGGCTCCGCTGCGCGCTGCCATTCGCGCGCGCCCTGGAGCGCCGCGGGCAGGCCGAGCGGGCGGTCCGCCTGCTCGAGACGCTCCTTGACCTCGGTCTCGGCTCACCGAGGTGGCGCGCGCAGGCCGAGGCCAGAGTGCGCAGACTGTCACGCAGCAAGAGATGGCAGGCGGTGATCGCGACCTGATCCCGGCGGACAACGGCCGCGGGGAAGAGAGCGCCGCGGACCGCATCGAGGCCTGCCTGGCGCGATACGGCGCTGTCGAATCGCGCATCCACGCCTTCGCCTGGCTCGATCCCGATCGCGCTCGCCGACTCGGGCGTGAGCGCGATGGCGAGCGGTGGAAGGGTCTGCTTCACGGCGTGCCCGTGGGCGTGAAGGACATCTTCGACACCGCTGGGATCCCGACCGAGCACGGGTCGCGCCTCTTCGCGGGTCGCGTCCCCGAGACCAGCGCCGACGCCGTGATCGCGCTCGAAGATGCGGGTGCGATCGTCCTCGGCAAGACCGTGACCGCGGAGCTCGCGTTCTTGACCCCGGGACCCACCCGCAACCCCTGGGACCTCGACCGGACCCCGGGTGGATCGTCCATGGGATCCGCGGCCGCCGTCGCCGCGGGCGTGGTGCCGCTGGCGCTGGGGACGCAGACCAACGGCTCGATCATCCGGCCCGCGGCGTTCTGCGGCATCGTCGGCTTCAAACCAAGTGCGGGGCGCATCTCGAAGGCGGGAGTGCTGGAGTTCAGCCACACGCTCGACCAGGTCGGCGGATTCACCCGCAACGTGCCGGACGTCGCGTCGTTGTGCGCCGTCCTCTCGCGCGAGCGCCTCCGTGAATGGTGGTCGCCGCCGTCCGCGGTGCCGCGACTCGCGGCCCTGCGCACCGCCGAGTGGGAACACGCGAGCGACGCGATGCAGCGGCGCTTCGAGGCCGACGTCGACGCCCTCGCGCTCGCGGGCGGTCCGATCGAGTGGCCGGAACCGCCTCCCGACCTCGACGACGCGGCGGCCGCGCTCAGGACGATCATGGCCGTCGAATCGGCGCGATCCCTCGGCGGTGCGGTCGCCGCTCGGCCCGAAGCCGTGAGCGCGGGCACGCGAGAATTCCTGAGCCGGGGCGAAGAGATCACCGCCGAGGCATACGCGTCCGCGCTCGACGAGCGGGAGCGCCTCATCGACGCGTTCGGGGCATGGGCGTCCCCGTACGACGCGATCCTCACGCCGCCAACGACGGGCGAAGCGCCAGGTCCCGAGACGACCGGCGACCCGCGGTTCTGCACGCGGTGGTCGCTCGTCGGTGCCCCCGCGATCACGATCCCGACGGGGCTGAGTCCTTCGGGTCTACCGCTCGGCCTGCAGCTGGTGGCGGCCCCCGGCCGGGATCGCGCGCTCCTCGCCGCTGCCGCGTGGGCCGAAGCCCTGCGCCCGTTCCCCGCGCGGCCGCCGCTGTAGCCGGCGTCCGCTCAAGGCGCGCCCCACAGCGCACCTCTCCTGCGGGTTGCCGATCATCGATCGCCACGGCCACGGCTGCCCGCGCAGGCGGCGGGAACACGAGCACGACCTCCGCAGGTCGACGGAACTGGCGAATGGAGCTCGCGCTAGGCCGAACATGGGAGCGCCTGGAGCTGATCCACGGTCGCGCGCTGGTCGCGCACGAGCGAGTTGTACGAATCGATCCGGGGCCGGTTCGAGCTGACGAGCGAGTTGTTCCGCGCGACCAGGTCGCTGTAGTGCGGATACACGGATGCGGGGATGCCCGTTGGATACTGCGTTTCGATGGCCGTGATCTCCGCCGCAAGGTCATCGATCGATCGGTGCGCCGCCTCGATGCCCGGACCGAGCGCATCGAGCCGCGCCTCCACGTCTGCCAGCAGTGCCTTGAGCTCGAGGGATCGAGCGATGCAGAGATCGGGGACGGGCGCCGGGATCTCGGTGAATCCCATGGACCTGAGCTCCCGGTCGCTGAACCGGTTGGGACATGTCTCGATTCCGGATGGCAGCGTCAGACATTCGACGGGATGGTTCATGAGCCCGTACTTGTCCACTCCATAAAGCCCCGGGCTCTCCTCCTTGGTCGTCCAGTGCCCGGCGGTCGTACCTGGTCCCCGGCAGCACCAGATGTGGCCGAGCTCGTGAAGGGCGACCGCGACCGAGTTCTCCGGTGTCAGCGCACCCGAATCGTCCTCGGCGTAGACGATCACGTCCTCGCTCGAGTCCGCGTCGGTGCGATTCACCGATGTGCCTCGCTGCGCCGCCACGATGATCCGAATGTCAGCCGACTCCCCGACCAGGACCACAGCGCCGAGGCCCCTGGTCGCGGCGCTCCATTCGGCGACGAGGTCGCGCTGGATCCGGGCGACGATCCCATCGCGAAGCGGCACGAGCCGGGGATCGTCAACGATGCCGTCCACCAGCGCCCGGTCGGCGACGAGGTGCACCGTGAACCCGCTCGCCGAGATGCTTCGCGAGGGCACCGTGAAGGACGCCGACGCCCGGAGGCTCCCCGAGGGCGTGTCGCAGCTGACGTCATAGCGAGCCTGCCCAGCCGGGACGCGCGGCGCGGAGTAGTGCAGATCCAGCTGCCCGGATGCGCCGGGCGTCGCGGTGATCGTCGTGGGAGGGCGCTCGCCGCGCGTTCCGGGGACGACGCGAACGGCAATGGAGCAGGAGGCGCCCGCGGGCGCGTTCAGGGAAAGCGATCCGTATGCCGCTGCCGTGATCGCAAGGGGATCCGCGGTCGGGCTCGGTGTGCCGGACGTCGGAGTGGCTCGCGGGGTGGAAACGGCGTCGCTCGGCGCCCCCGGCGAGGCTGCGCTCGGCCGGGAGGACAGCGAGGTGCTGGCGACGGCGGCGACGGCGACTCCGGTTGTGACCGCCACAGCGACGAGGATCGCCAGCACGCGCCGAGATGCGCGATCGGGAGCGGAGCCGGGTGTCAACTCCGCAGCTCGCGCTCCGGATCGGTCCGTCTGCCGCCCGCTCCCAGCCACAGCGCGAGCTCGACAGCCTCCAAGGGCGTGCGCGCGAAGTGCAGCGTCGCCGATGCGGCCTGGTCGAGATGCCTCCCGTCGTACGCGATCTCGCGGATCCGGTCCGACCAGCCACCGGTGCCCTCGAGGATCACGGTCGGCTTGTCCTGGTACGCGATCGTCAACTCGTTCAGCGTTCCGATGCCGCCCGAGATCATGATCACCGCATCCGCAGCGCGGACGGTCAACGTGTTCCGCATCCACCCCATCCCCGTCGTCAGCGCGATGTCCACGTGCGGGTTCGCGTCGAGCTTGTCGAAGCCGGGAAGGATGCCGACGACGAGTCCTCCGGCCTGCTTCGCGCCGCGGCTGACGGCTTCCATCACGCCCGAGAGACCGCCGCTCACGACGACCGCGCCGCGCTCGGCGACCAGGCGCCCAACGTCCTCGGCCGCCCGCAGCGCGTGCGGCGGCACCGGATCGTTCGGATCCTTGGCCGACTTGCCGATGACGGTGATGAGGAGCGGCCGGGTCATTGCGTGAGCTCGTGGCGCAGGAAGCCCGGGCCGAGGCGCGGTCGCGTCATCGCGTGTCTCACGCGCATGACCTCGGCGTCAGCGGCGATGCGCGAGTGGTGCGCTTCGACATCGTCGAGCGTGAAGGGACGGATCAACAGCCGCTCCGTCTCCAGCGGAAGACTCAGGGCCGCGATCGGGATCGGCGGCAGCCTGAACGCGGTGGGACCGATGCGGATGCGTGACGCGCTCCGGATCTCACGTGACCTCGATCCGGTCGACCCATTTGATCCACTGGAATCCGCGCCTCCCCGGGACGACGAGCCGCACCGGGTAGCCGTGGCCCGGCTGGAGCACCTGGCCGCCGACGTGCGTCGCCAGCAGCGCCTCTTCGAGGTCCGCCAGCGGAAAGCTCCACCGGTGTCCGGTCACCGAAACGACCTGCGCATCGCGGGCGCCCGAGTCGAGGCCGCTCGCGCGCATCACATCGAGAACGCCCGCCCCGCGCCACACCTGTTCGCTCCACCAGCCGCTGGTGCAGTCGAGGGTCGCCGTGCGCTCACGCTGCGGGAAGCGCGCGAGGTCCGCCAGCGCCAGCCGCGTCGGCGCCGCCACGGCGCCGCTGAGACCGACGGTCCACTCCGCGGCGTCGATGGCCGGAACGGCGTCGAAGTTCCAAATGGTCACGGGAAAGTCGTTCCCGCTGAATGACCGCGCGGCCTTCGAGCCGCTCGGGCGCCGCTTGTCGGCGACGATATCGAGCACCGGCACGAGCGCGAGCCCCGCCACTCCGAGCGCGACCAGGCGTATGGCGTTGCGGCGCGCGAGCACGGCGGCGCGCACACCGACCAGTTCCGAGCGGTCCACCCAGTGCTGGATGAGGAGCGGAACGAGCGCGACCCCGATGAAGACGTGGAGGTTGAGCAGCGAGTAGCTCCACGGCCGATCGAAGGAGACGAGGCCGAGCGTCCACGCGAACCCCAGTCCGATCGTGGCGGTCAGCGCGATCGCCGCGGCGGAGCTCACGGCGAGCGACCCACCCATCCGGCGCGGGAGCCGGCGGCGCAGCGACCCGCGGACGATCGGCACCTTCCATAGGAGCGCGATGAGCAGCGCGAGTCCACCCGCTCGATGGAGCACGTAGAAGGGATCCGCCGCGACATCGGGCAGGATCCAACCGAGCACTCCGCTCACGCCGAGGACCGCGACCGCTGCCGCGAGGATCAGGTTGGTGAGGCGCCTCGGCATCGTCCGATCGTACTTTGGCGCGGCTCGTGCGCCGTCCGCCCGCACGCCCGGCGAGCGTGCCGGGCCGCGCAAGGCCGGATATCCGACACGAAACCGCAACGCCCGCGCACGCCGCATCGCGCTGCGATGCCCCGCATCGGCGCACGGTTTGCAGCGCTAAAGCCGCGCGCGAAGACCTCGAGCCTGGATCGTGGGAGGCAAATGATGCGGCGCATCGCTCTTGTCCTTGGCGTGCTTTCCGCCCTGCTGGTCGGCACCGTCCCGGTTGGCGCGGCGGCTCCGTTCCCCTCAGTGATCGATCTGCCCGCCGGCTTCCAGCCGGAGGGGATCGCCGTCGGTCGCGGCACGACCTTTTACGTCGGCTCGCTGGCTGGCGCGGGCATCTTCCGAGGTGACCTGCGGACCGGCGACGGCTCGGTCCTCGTTCCGGGCACGGGGCGGACCTTCGTCGGGCTGAAGGTCGACTCGCGCGACCGGCTGTGGGTCGCGGGCGGCCCGAGCGGCCGTGCGTACGTGTTCGACGCGACGACCGGCCAGGGGATCGCGACGCTCACGCTCGCCTCCGGCCAGCCGACGTTCATCAACGACGTGGTCGTCACGAAGGATGCCGCATGGTTCACCGACTCGTTCCAGCCCGCGATCTATCGCGTGGACATCGGGCCGAATGGCGCGATCGGTAGTGCCACCAGGATCGACCTCACCGGCGAGGTCGCATTCGTGCCCAACAACTTCAACCTGAACGGCATCGTCGCGACACCCGATGGGAGCACCCTGTTGGTCGTGGGATCCGCCTCTGGCGAGCTGTACGCGATCGATGCCGCGACGGCTTCCGTGGAAACGGTCGACCTCGGTGGCGCCACGCTGACGTTCGGCGACGGACTCGTGCTCCTCGGGCACACGCTGTTCGTAGTGCGCGGCCAGCTGAACGAGGTCGCCGTGGTCGAACTTTCGCCTGACTTCAGCAGCGGCACCGTTGTCGGTGTCCTGACGGACCCTGACTTGGACGTCCCGGCCACTATCGCGCGCTTCGGCAACGCCCTGTACGCGGTCAATGCGCGCTTCAGCACGCCGCCGACTCCGACGACCCCGTACAGCGTCGTCCGGGTGGAGCGATAGGACCATCGTGACGGCGAGCGCGCGGCCGACGCGCGCTCGCCGCCCCACGTGCCCAAGAGCATCGTGTGCCGGCTCGGCGGCGACCGCCCGACCGAAGGCAACAGCCGCCACGTTCAGCGTCGTCGTCCGCGTGGTCCCGACCGTTGTTGTCGCGTCAGCAACTCGCGGATGATGCGCCTCCGCAGCGACCGATCGTAGCCGCGCCGCTACGGCGCGACGGCCGTCGGGTACGCCGCGAGGAAGGCGCGCAGAGCGGCGGGCCAGGCGAACCAGTGACGCGAGGCGACCGCGCCCGTCTCTTCGTCGTACGCCTCGGGCAGCAAACCGTCGGTCATCGAGACCAGACTCAGCCGCGACCACGCTTTGCTTTCGGCCGCCGGGTCCGCGCGCAGCCGCGCCACGACCACTCGCTGGAGATCGCCGAGCGGCCACGGATGCGGCG
>JALYKU010000054.1 GCA_030774595.1 Chloroflexota bacterium
GGATGGGACGATCGTTCGTGGCGGCAAACTGCTTGAGGATGTCACTCACCGTGCCGACCGGGACCAGCGCTCCGAGACCGATGATCCGCGTCACCCACAGGTACGGAGCGATCGACGCCGTGAGCTCGGTCACGCCGAGCGCTACGGCCGCGGCGAAGCCCACGCGCAGGATCTGGCGCCGCTGCATGCGTGCGCTCGTGACGGTCGGAAGGCGGATCACACGGCGATTCTAATTGGCTCTCATGGATGGCAGTCCAATAGCGACTAGGAATGGCCGCGATGCGCTAGGCGCTGGGCGGCAAACGGTATCCGGCGAGCGCGGGCTCGCCGCGCAGCTTCGCAAACCCCGGCTTGATCTTGCCGTAGATGTGGGTGAGCCGCTCGTCGTAGCCGATGAACGCGCTTTTCATCGCGTTCAGCGTGAGCTTTTCGACGTCGTCGAGCGTAAGCGCGAAGGCGCGCGAGAGCCGGCGGAACTCCTCGGACAGTGTCACGTCCGACATGAGTCGGTTGTCGGTGTTCACCGTCACGCGGAACCGTTGCTCGATGAAGTGGCGGATGGGGTGCTCCTCGAGCGAGGGCACCGCGCCGGTGTCGACGTTGCTCGACGGGCAGAGCTCAAGTGGGATGCGCTTGTCGCGCATGTAGGCTGCCAGCGGT
The DNA here is from genome assembly GCA_030774595.1 of Chloroflexota bacterium. The sequence goes on from JALYKU010000054.1 coordinate 661, forward strand.
CCGAGCTTCACGACGGTCTGATCGTTGATGGCCATGTCCTCAATGAGGCGGACGCCGTGCCCGATGCGGTGCGCGCCGCAGTACTGCAGCGCCTGCCAGATCGAGGGGGGACCGAAGGCCTCGCCAGCGTGGATCGTGATCGAGAAGTTCTCGCGCCGGCACAGCTGAAACGCTTCGAGGTGCGCCTTCGCTGGATGGCCGGCCTCCTCACCGGCGATGTCGAAACCCACCACGCCCTGCTCCCGATGCGCGACAGCGAGCTCGGCCATCTCGAGCGAGTCGGTGCGGTCGCGCATCGCGCAGATGATCTGGCGCAGCGTGATCGGATAACGCGCTTCCGCGCGTTCGAAGCCACGGACGACGGCGGTGACCACCTGCTCGAGGTTCAAGCCACGCTGCGTGCTGAAGAACGGCGCGTAGCGGACCTCGGCGTAGACGATGCCGTCGCGCGCCAGGTCCTCGCCGCACTCGTAGGCCACGCGCTCGATCGCGTCGACCGTCTGCATCACGGCGATGGTGTGCGCGAACCCGCGAAGGTAGAGCGAGAGCGATCCGCTGGCCGCGCTGGCGTGGAACCAGCGCGCGAGCTCGTCGGCATCCGTCGTCGGTAGGGCCGTGTACTTCTGGTCGCGCGCGAGCTCGACGACGGTACCTGGGCGCAGCCCGCCGTCGAGGTGATCGTGCAGCAGCACCTTCGGCACGGCGCGGAGCGTCTCGAGCGAGAGCATCGCGGTGAATGATGCGCGCGCATGCAAGCAACCGCCGCCGATCTGGCTCTCTGTCTGCCATCTATGCTCGGCGCAATGCGAGATCGCAGATAAGCGTCGAGACGCGGTCACGCCGTATCGGATGGTTCGCGCTGCTGATCGCCGGGTCAGGGGCTGCGCTCGTCGCGATACGGATGACGAGGGCGTTCGACATCTACTGCGACTGGTCGAATTCCTGCCTCGGCCTACTCGCTGCGGCGCTACCCGCTTACGTTGCCATGCTCGGTATGACATTGCCGGGACTTCTGATTGCAAGCAGCCTCAGCGACTCCGCCGCGAGCCCATATCTCAAGGCGAGCGCTCTCAGTTGCGGAATCCTCGCCTTCTCGGCTTACCTCTTGATGACGGCGTCGGCATACGACGCTCTGTGGGCGAACTACGGCTCGAGCGCAGGACTCGATGCGCCACGACTCACGCCTTTCTTACCGTCGGTGGTCCTCGCCACAACGTCGGTGTTGTGGCCGCTGTTCTTCGGAGCAACGATCGTCCTGACGAGCCTGGTGTTCGACGCGGTGCGGCTCCCGCGCGCTGTTCTGGCGCTTGGTCTGGCTGCCGGGCTGACACTGATGGCCTCTGAGACGCTTGCTCTCGATGTGGTGACCTCGCTATATGTAGGCTTCGGGCTCGTCACCCTTTGGGCGGCGGCGGTCGCGACACAGTTGCTTCCCGCTCGGCGTCGATCGCTCAGCGCGACCTAGCGGCGCGCCGCGGATCGTCGCCCGCAGCGACATGCCAGCCGGAGCGCGAGGACTGGCCGAAGACGATGTCGCCGGGCCGAACCGGGACGCGCTCGAGCGCGCGGCCGGTCGCGGCGCGGATCGCGGCGACGATCGCGGGCGTGCTGGAGATCGTCGGCGGCTCGCCGACACCCTTCGCGCCATACGGGCCAACCGGATG
>JALYKU010000055.1 GCA_030774595.1 Chloroflexota bacterium
GGTCCGCGTCGAGCACGGCCGCGCCGCAGCCGCGCGCGTCGGCCCGAAGCTCGTCGAGGACGTCCTCCACCCGCCACGTCCCCAGGCGCCGGGCGACCCTGCGTGATTCGTCCGGCGCGAGCCCCGCCTCCGGAGCATGGCCGCCGAGCAACACCGGGTGCTTGAGCTCGATCCAGGCGCGGTGCGGCCCGCCACGCTGCGGGAGCGGCCTCGGGCCCACGAGGACGCGGGTCGAGAAGTGCTCGATCTCGCGTTCGCGGTCGATCGCGGGGTTCGTGACCACGGCGACGGTCTCGTGGAGGAAATCGGCGAGGTTCGGGCGCCGTGCCGCCAGCGCCGCCAGTGGACCGTCGTAGCCGAGCGATCCGATCGGCTCCGCGCCCTGCTCCTCCATGAATGAAGCGGCCTTGAGGTCGTCGGGCTCGAACCCGAGGGCGGCGAGCTGCTGCTCGCGGCGCACCGTGAGCTCGTCGACCTCGTCGGGAGGGAACCCGACCTCCCAGCGGACGCGCTCGGGACCACCGCGGACGGGCGCGGGCGCGTCGGCTGGGCCGCCGCACTCGAGGTGACGGCGAAGGCCGGGCTCGACCGCACCTCGGCTCGTCCGTGCGTCCAGGAAGCGGGTGCGCACCGCCGTCTCGTCGAGGAAGCGCCAGCCCGACGCGCCGCGCTCCAGCGCGATGTGCTCGCCCGGGCCGAGCGGGCGCGGATCCGCGGCGTACCGCGCGAGCGGAACGAAACCCCGCTCGCTCGCGAAGATGTGCTCGTCGTCCGTGTCGACGTGCCAGAGAGGACGCAGGCCCATGGCGTCGACACCGAAGACGCAGACGTCGCGAAGACGCGCCAGGAAGGCCGCTGGTCCCTGCGCGAGCGGCCCCAGTGCCGCGCGGCCCTGTACGTACGCGTCCTGCAGGGCCTCGGGCATCCGCCGGATCTCGTTCAGGATCGGCGGGAAGAGCAGCTCGATCGCCTCGATCGGATCGAGCCCAAGGAGATCCACCATGCCGCGCAGCGTTGCGTCGACGTCCTGCGAGTCGCTGCCCGCCGGAGTGAGCTTCAGCGCGAGCGAACCCGCCTCGTCGCGGAGACGCCCGATGGTGTTGATCTCGCCGTTGTGGGCGAACGCGCCGAACGGCTGCACGCGCGCGAAGGTCGTCGCGGTGTTGGTCGAGAAGCGGTTGTGGCCGAACGCGACACTGGTCCGGAACCGCGGATCGGAGAGGTCCGGGTAGTACGCGCGCAGCGCGGAAGGCGATCCGCGCACCTTGTACACGACGCTCGAGCGCGAGAGGCTCGCGACCGTCGCGCCGGTCTCCCACTCGATGTCGCTGGCGGCCGCCCGCAGCGCGCGGTCGCCCGCGGGACCGGAGCGGTGCGCGAGCATGGCCAGCTGCCAGAACGCGGGGGCCTCGGCGCGGCCCCGCGGGCCCAGCGCATCCACTCGCGTGACGCCGTGCCGCTCGGTCACCACGCGCACGCGATGGCGCGCGAGGATCGCGCGGATGAGCCCCCGCGTCAGATCGTCATCGGCATCCCTCGGCATCAGGATGTGGGCGACCGCGAAACGCGGATGGTCGGCCAGCTGCGAGGGCAGACCGGCGTCGGCGAGCAGCGCGGCCCACAGCTCGCGCGGCAGGTCCGTGAGGATGCCGGCGCCGTCCGCCTCGCCATCGATCTGGCCCGAGCGATGCGCGAGACATTCCAGCCCCGCCACCGCGTCGGCGAGCACCCGGCGCGCCGGACGGGCGTCCTTGCGGACGATCGCGACGAGAGCGCAGGCATCGTGCTCGTCGGCCATGTGACTGGTCTGACCGTAGACCGACGGAAGGTGGCGAGACAGGGACGGTAACGTTGCGATTCGGTTGCGGCGTCCACACACTCGCGGTGTGGCACCGCTCGTCCACGGCATCGCGCTCGTGTACCTCTACGTCACGGACGTGCGGCGCGCGATGTCGTTCTACAGCGATGCGTTCGACCTCACGTTCATCGCGTACGGCGATGACTGGGCCGAGTGCACACTGGGCGACGGAACGCGCTTCGCGCTGCACCTCACGACGGGTCCGGACCGCGAGCCGCAGACGCCGGGCACGACGATCGTCGACTTCCTCGCGGACGATCTCCAGATGCTGCGCGCGCGGCTCGTCTCGTTGGGCGCGACGACCGGTGAGATCGGCGAGGCGCCCACGGGCCGCTTCTTCCAGTTCACGGACCCCGATGGTTACCGCATCCAGGTCTTCCAGCCGACGCATTGAGGTGTGGCGCGGCCGACTCGTGCCCTATGCCTGCGCCGTCTTGAACGCGGGCGCCGCGATCGCCCTCGCCGCGCTATCGCCGGGCACGCTCGCACAGCCCGACGTCCAGGCGCGAGCGGCCTTCGTCAATGAGCACCTCCTGGTGTGGCGGACCGGCTGGGCGGTCTGGATGGCCGCCTCGAGCAGCCTCCTGCTGTTCTTCGTCTGGTGGGCACAGACTTGCGGGGGCTCTCCCCCCGCAGGCCCCCACAGCGGTGGTGATCATGGCGGCTTCGCCCCCGCAGACCATCAACGAAGTGGCGGTCCACGCGCGGCCCCCGCAGACCGCCGCGACGGAGGTAGTCATGGCGGCTCCGCCCCCGCAGCTCGCGACGGCAGGAGTGGTCGCGACCTTGCGACCGCAGGTCCCGTGCAACGCCGCACACGCCGCGGTTTGCCGCGAGCGGCAAAGCCGCTCGCGATCGCCGGAGTGGGACTCTGCTGCGACCTGGTCGGAGAGCCGCTGCAGATCGTCGCGGTGCCGCGCTCGCCGGCGGTCATGCCGGTCGCGGTCCTGCTGACGGCGGGCGTGGCGAACGGCCTCTACACGGTCGCCGGCGCGCTGCTCACGCTGCGGACCCGCCTCGACGGATGGCGCGCGGCATGGACGTGGGCCGTGTGGGCCGCCGGAGCCGCGGTCACGGTGACGGCGTTCCTCGGCAGCGTGACGGGACTCGTAGCCTCGAGCGCTCTGCTGTTCCTGCTGGTCTGCCCGTGGTGCGTCGCGCTCGAGCGGTGGCTGCGACGGTGAGACGGGTCATCGTCATGGGTGGCGCCGGGTTCTTCGGACGGAACATCGTTACGCTGCTTCGCGAGCGCGGCATTGACGTTGTCGTCGCATCGCGACACGCCGGGGGCGACGTCCGCATCGACGTGGAAGATGCGACCGCGCTGCGCGCTTTGCTGAAGCGGCGCGACGTGGTGGTCGACGCGGCGGGCCCGTTCCAGGGCCGCACGCCGGCGCTCCTGGATGCGGCCATCGCCGCCGGGTGTGACGTGGTCGACCTGTCGGACAGCCTCGCATACACGAAGTTCGTCTACGCGCGCGCGATGGCGATATCGCAGGCGGGGATCGCCGTCCTCACCTCATGCAGCTCCGTGTCCGCGGTGCTCGCCGCGATGATCACCGTGAGCAGGATCTCTCATCCGACGCGCTTACGTGGCTTCATCCGTCCGGCGTCGCGCGAGACGAGCCATGCCGCGACGGTGCGAGCGTTCCTCGCGTCGATCGGCCGGCCGATCGAGACGTTCGAGGACGGACGCCCGCGCAGCGCCATCGGCTGGAGACGCCGGCGCCGGTTCCCGGGATCCGCAGCCAGGAGTGGCCTCGTCGAGAGCGCGGCTGCGCTGACGCTCCCGCGTGCCTGGTGGAGCCTGCGGACCGTCGAGGTCTATGTCGATCCGAACCTGCCGCCGGCGCTCGCGATGGGGCTGGATGTGGCGGCGTACCTTCCGCCGCTCCAAGAAGCGGCGACCAGGATGCTTCCGGCGGTGCTCGCCGCCGGGAAGCTGCTCGGCTCGCCGCGTGGGGCGTTCGCCGTGGAGGTCGAAGGCGCGAACGGCGCGGCGTTCACGCGGATCCTCTCCGCATCGCGCGGGAGCTACCTCGTGGCGGTGCTCCCGGCGGTGCTCGCGGCGTCCGCGCTCGCCGGGGATCGCTTCGCGGAGAGCGGCGTCGTGCGCGCCGACCGGCAGGTCGATCCCGACGAGCTCTTCACCGAGCTCCGCCGCTCGGGCATCGCATCGCGGAGCGGGCCGACGTGACGCGCGGCGCGCGATCGATGTGCGAACGAGCGAGGGCGCGTTCTGCCTGAGCGGGCCGGCCCGCGTCGAGCCCGGCGTCATTTTCCACGTCGAGGGGACCCGCTTTCCCATCGGCGAGCTCGACGGCGCGCGCAGCGAGCGCTGTGCAGCTATCTCGGCGGCGCTCGTCCGCGCCGGGCTGAAGGCGCCCATACGGCGGCGGATCCGCGACGACATCTGGCTGAAGCTACTCGGTAACTCCGCCCTCAATCCGCTGAGCGGCTTGACCGGCGCGATGCTCCACGAGATCGGCGCCGACCCGGCGCCTCGGTCGGCCGCCAAGGCGATGATGGAGGACTGCGCGGCGGTGGCGCGGCGGTGGCTCGGCGGTTGGACGTCAAGCTCGAAGCTCAGCGTCGATCAGCGGCTCGACGCGGCGCTGCGCATACCCGATCACAAGACCTCGATGCTCGTGGACCTCGAGAGCGGACGCGAGCCGGAGCTGGATCCCGTCGTCGGCGCGGTGATCGAGATCGCGCGGCTGGTGAGTGTGGACACTCCACGGCTCGAGCTCGCATACGCGTGCGTGAAGCTGCTCGACCGGACGCGACGCACGCCGAGCGCGCGCGCGCCCGGACCCGCGGCGACCGCCGCAGGCTGACGCGGTGGCGCCAACCCCCGCGCCCTACGTCTCGAGCGGCGCGAGCCCCCGCGCCCGCCCTACTTCTCGAGCGGCGCGATCGTCTCCGCGGCGTCGCTGACGAACATGTGCCCGGGCCGGTGCGCGGCGAACCACTCGCACCCGCTGTCCTGGAGCACGGCCTGCGGGGTGACGCCGCATCCCCAGAACGCCGGCACCTCGCCTGGGCCGATGGGGACCGCATCTCCGTAGTCGGGAGCGGCGAGGTCGCGGATGCCGAGCCGCGCCGGGTCGCCTACGTGGA